>JAAYJR010000032.1 GCA_012522835.1 Bacteroidales bacterium | reverse complement strand
TTCCCCTGATATGCAAATATAAATCGATAACTTGAAAATATTTTATAAATATGAAACAAGCATGATTGTAAAATCACCTAAGAGTATGATTAAAACATGTGCGAGTTCCATATGATACCTTTGAAAATAATAAATTTTAATCATATGAAATCAATTAAGTATTCCAAAACCATTTTTATGCTGATTTTTTCTCTGTATTGCCCGCTACTTGCAATGGCCGAGAATTTTTTTATTGTGGAATCAAATGTAACAATCACGTCCTATATATCAGCGGGATATATCGAAATAAAAATTCCGATGTATGATCTGGAATTGAAAAATGAATTATTAATGAAGGACTCATATTTTTCCTTTAATGATATTATGTGCCTTGATTTTCGGTCATCAGAATCAGTTAATGGTGATGCTAATGATTGGCAAAACGATCCCTATGAGTTCGATGAAAATAAATATTACAAGATATGGGCAAAAAAAATGTCGGGTGCGGTGAAAGTATTCACCAGCGGAGCCCTGTGGGAACAGGATATTTCATCAACAGAATACACAGAATGTCTTTTTCAGATGGTGGGGAGTCAAGTCTATGCAACATTTAAAATTTATGTGGCTGAAAATCTGCTGGGGATAAATTGTGACTGCAAGGTACATCTTAATCCTGATAGGAATGAGGACAATGAAGGTTATAACGAAAATGATTTTGATGTAACCCTGCCAGTTACGGGCATATCATATGCTATTCCAAATGCTTCTCCGGATTTTTCTGATACTCCCGGTAAATATAATGCAACCTTCACAATCTCATCAGCTAATACCGGATCTAAATATATCTGGGATGTTGAAAGCTACAGCAGCGCAACAGTCCTTTCCGGAAATACAGCTACTACTCAGTTCGACATAGCAGACAGTCCGAAGACACATACACTTTACTTTTATCATAAAGTCTCCGATTGGCAGTCCTACAGGGTCTCTGCAAATCTTACCCTCCCTGCGTACCAGCAACCCCTGAATTTTGCTGCCACTGATTCTGTTAACGGAGATACTAAAGTAAGCTGGAATATAGCTTTATCGCCCGATCCGGAGCAGACAGGCGATATGTTTGAAGTAGAACGTGATGACAATTCCTCTTTTACCACAGGCACAATAGTGTCGCGGATAAATTTTAACCCTGAGAAAACATCGTACAGCTTCATTGACGGGACCAGCAAGGAAAATATCAACGGTACACTTTGGTACCGCATCAGGAGAACAAAAACATACCTAAAGTGGGGATGGGAGGTCAGTGATACAGCATCGATCCTTAAATCTATGTCGCATCGTTATATACTGAATGCCAATGCAAAGTTACTCGAAAATAATATTGCCAGCATTACCTGGAATTATGATGGAGGAAATGTATGGACAGAGAATTCGGTTGTAATCCTGGAGCGTTACAATATTACAACCGGCGGAACCAAAGAGGTGATCACAATACCGGCAGATTCGATGGCCAACAGGTCATATTCCGAAGAACTTTTCCAAATGTGCAATAAGTTTTCCTATAAAATATATGTGAGGCCGGGAAGTACAAAATATGCTGTCCAGGATGCTTTATCTGTGGGAGGCGATAATATAGTACCGATTGAGTCAGGTTCGCTATACTCTCTAAATGCCTCAAAAGGATACTTTTCTGAACGGATCGAACTGGAATGGGAAACTGACGGGATGATAATCGATTACTTCATACTCAAAAACCGGATTTATCAGTCGGGAAGTGTATTTAGGCAGATATCCCAGGTTACAGGAACCACCGGATCAGAATTTTATCAGTTCAGCGATGAACAGTCAACTCCCGGGGTGATATATGAATATCAGATTATAGGAGTTACCAAATGTGCTGATGTTACAATTTACACTGATACAATGTATGCATACGGTTTCAGAACCCCGACAGGCGATATTTACGGACGTGTGACCTTTGAAAACGGACAGGCAGAAGAGAATGTTGAGGTACGTATCGAAAGTGACGAAGGGGTAACTGGTAAAAGTCTCGAACTGAATTCTGTAAACTATGCTACAATTGACAATGCATCGTTTCTGGAACAGGAAAATACAGTTCATACTGTGCAAGCCTGGCTCTCACCTGATGAAGTGACCGGGATTCACAAGATATTCTCAAAACCCGGCATGTATGAACTTGGAATTAACAGTGATAATTTTTACTTCACTGCCGGAGACCGGACAATTACATCCAATCAGTCTGTAAGCACCATTCTGGCCAGTAACGGATTTGTGCATGTTTCGGCAGTATTTAGCGGCGACAGCCTGTTTATTTATGTTAATGGTGAAAAGTCTGACAGCATTGCATTTGACGGAAGCGTATCAGGAAACAGTAACCAGGCAAGGATAGGAGAGAATTATACAGGGATCATTGATGAGATGCGAATATGGAACAGTGCGCTTACTTCAAAAGAGATAAAGCGTGATTATAACAGGTATATAGCAGGTGGAGAACAGGGATTGATTGCATACTGGAGTTTTAATTATGCCACCACAACTTCCTTTTATGACCGCTCTTACAAAAGCAGTGATTATAATGAAAACCATGGCAGCCTTAATGTCGCAACGCTGAATTCAATGAGGATTCCTTCAAGTGAACAACTTGGTTATAAGGGAGTTACAGGAACAGACGGATCTTATGCAATCCGATCAATTCCATACATGGGGAATGGTACCTTATATACAATAATTCCCAGGTTGGGGATACACCAGTTCGAGCCCCGGGAAGAGGTCAGGTTTATTGGTAATGGCTCCGAGACATTCACTGTTAACTTTACTGATAAATCATCATTCAGGGTTACAGGAGTAATTACCTACAAAGGTGGAACGGTACCTGTTCAAGGTGTTTCTTTCACCATCGACGGGATAGCTGCTATGGGTAAGAACGGAACAATCCTGATGACAGATGCAAAAGGGGGGTTTGAGATACAGGTGCCTGTGGGTATCCACGAAGTAATTGCAAAAAAGTCTAACCATATATTTGTAAACGAGGGAAAAATAACCGACAGCTACCTTCAGAACCTTAATTATCAGGATGAAGTACTGGGTGTTAAACTGACAGATATAACTAAAGTAAGATATATCGGCAGGGTAGGAGGAGGCTCCATACAAGAATCATATCCCTTAGGACATTCACTGTCTGCTAATAACCTGGCCGACGGCATCAGGGTTGTGCTGACAACGAAAAATCCGGCGTACCAGATTGCAAGCATTGATACAACAATTATATTTGAGCATTTCGTGCCTTCATCAAAAAGTGGAACTGACTGGTCTAAAAAAGACAGTGTCAGATATTCGCAGGAAACTATTACAATCTATCCAAATGAAGAAACAGGTGAATTCATAGCCGATATAATTCCTGAATCATTTACTTTAAATGTATTTGTACCCGGACATGACGATATTCCCGGATCAGGAGAAGACCTTGACCTCACACAAAGTTTTGGTATTCAGAAAGAGATATTTAATTATACTGATTCTCTTCTGGAAGATTCCACATGGATTAAAACACAATACTGCGATACAGTTTATTACCAAAAAAGCCGGAAATTCATTAAAAGGTATGCACCAGTTGTAAGGATCCGGCAGGTAAATCCAGCTTCTAATAAGGTACTTCCCTATTTTGGGAATGACACTATATATGTCAACACACTGGATGGAACCTCAATTGAAGTACCTCTTTACAATGCAAATGACAATACATATACCCTGGGTATGCCGGTTTTTATGCAGGGAGCAGAGTATAAACTCAAAGCTGATATTTTTGAAAAATACATATATTGCAATGCTGACGGAACGGCAAAGGAGGGGAGGGCGCCCGACGAAATACCAACACAGGACGCCAGGGTGAACTATATAAATAATATTGCTGCTCCGGATCAATCAACAATGACAGTTGAAGCAGACGATAAAGGAGTAGCCTACTATAATTTCAATGCTGGCGAACCTGAACTTACCACGGCCAAAAGAAAGATTACGGCAACAATCGCATATGGTAATGAGTCATCCGCTGTTACAATTCCATGGACCGAACCATTCGATGCGATAGTGCTTGGTTATAAACAGACAGGCAATAATTTTGTGACCACAGGGCCTGATAAAGTATTAATGGTACTTCGTGACCCTCCGGGAAGTAACAGCTATTCATATCTGGAAAAAGGTAACACTCACACTGAATCAGCAAGCTATACAGGTTCCGTTACTCAAACCGGGGAAGACGAGGCTACTGCCGCATTTAAACAGGCGGTTTTTACCTTCACCGGAATTGGTGCAGGAACGATAAACACTGCAACTGAAACAGAAGCCGGAGGGACAATTGGAATTGTACATGAAGAGGAATACAAGGGCAATGACCAAAAAAAAATCACTACTACCATAACTACCCGCTTTCAGACGAGCAGCGATCCATCTTATGTTGGGGCAGACGCTGATGTTTTTATAGGCTATTCAACAAATCTTGCATTTGGGTCTACAAATAATATTACGATCGTATCGAAGGAGCAGTACGGTAATGGTGATGGGTATCAATTGTACGGTGCAATAACCCCAGTACCAAATGACTGGTACCTGGTACAAAAAACAGGACTGGGTGTTGCCCAGACTTTCGGGACTTTATTTGCTTATCCTCAAAGACATATTGAAGAAATATTGTTGCCTGAACTAATTAATTTACGAAATGCTATCTTAATCCAACCGGGATTATATACGGATGATCAGTTACAAAATATTGCCAATCAGAAAGATACTGTATTAGTCGTTTCTAAGTTGACATCGTCAGATCCTAATTACGGTAAGAGCAACGATGATGATGTGTTCGGTAATCCTGACTTTACGGGATATGACGGTCCCAGTTATAAAATATATTTCCCTGAAGAAAATACATATTTTCCAATCCCCTGGAAATATGACAAAGGGAAAATCGATACTATCATGTTCCTGAACCAGACTATAGCCAACTGGACAGACCGGTTAAGTGATAATGAAGAGGCAAAAATAAATGCAGAACTTCTTCAGAATTACTCATTTCAGGGTGGGTCAGGCATTGAATACAGCGAAGCATATTCTACCGTAAAATCTCATGAGAGTACTTTTTCTATAATGCTTGGCGGTAGTCTTACAGAATATGCTTCCGGTAATATATTCGGTGCAACTGTGAAATTACAATTAAAAGAGTCACTGAAAACAACTCATGGGGGCACATGGTCAACTGAGGAGGATGCAAATCATGCTAAAGGATTTGTTCTGTCGGAATCAGGAAGTGATTACATAAGTGTAGATGTACACAGGGAAAAGGACTGGGATGAATCATCCGAGGAGTATGATACAGGTAATTTTTCAGAAGGCAACACTGCAGAAGCAGATGAGAAGGGGTACTACTCAAGCTTTATCTTTAAAACAAGAGCCGGAGCCACGTCATGTCCTTATGAAGGTGAGTATGTAGCCAAATATTTTGAACCTGGCCAGCAACATGTTATTGATAAGGCAACTATGCAGGTTGAGGTTCCGGAAATAGCTGTTGAAAAAGATTTTATTGAGAATGTACCTTCCGGAGGAACTGCATATTTCGATCTTTATCTTAGAAACAACTCTGAAATGAAGTGGGATAACTGGTTTACACTTCAGATTGTCAATTTTTCTAATCCCTACGGTGCAAAGATGTATATCGACGGTGCCCCTATCGGAAACGGGCTTGACTTTATGGTACCTGCCGGCGGAACTTTGGTTAAAACTCTGGAAGTAACCAAAGGTTCTGTAATGAACTATGATAATTTAAAGCTTGTCCTTAAGTCACAATGCCAGGATGACATAAATGATACATTGACATTTTCTGTTCATTTTACACCCTCCTGCAGTGATGTTACCATTGAAAAACCCGGTAATAACTGGACTTACAATACAAAACTTCCGGTTGTTACTGTTGAGGGGATTGATGAGCATCTCATGGATGTTATACTTACAGGGTTTGATGTTAATTATGACTCCTTTAACCATATTAAACTTCAGTATAAGTCATCGGCAGAATCAGATGACGGATGGAAAACACTGATGAAATATTACAGCGATTCTGTTCTTTACCTTGAAGCCCTTGAGAACGGAAATGCTTCATTCATTGATCCCTCTGATGCAGGAAAAATTAAGTATCTCTTTAAAATGGATGACCTGCCCGATCAGAGATATGACTTAAGGGCGGTTTCTGTTTGCCTGATAAATAATGAAGAGATTGAAAATTACTCTGAGACAATCAGCGGAATAAAGGATATGCTGTGTCCACGACTATTTGGAAGTCCCCAACCCGCAAACGGTATCCTCACCATACTGGATGAACTGAGGCTTAATTTCAATGAACCAATAGCCGAAGGATTACTTACCAAAAATAATTTTCAGGTAACAGGTATCAGAAACGGGGCTGTGACCGACCACTCTGTGTCTGTCAGCTTCGACGGGGTCAATGACTATATGGAAACAGAGTTTGAAAAAAATATGGCAGGTAAAGATATTACAGTGGAGATGTGGATTAAACCTACAGAACCTCAGAATGCCATACTCCTCAACCATGGCAATATTAATGAGTCAATCGGTATGGCCCTGACTGCTGATAACTATCTAACACTTTTTGTAGGCGATAATGCAATAACCAGCAATAGTCCTGTGCCGTTCGAACCTGGATCCTGGGCTCATGTTGCCTTTGTATACAGTAAAGAGGGACTGATTTCAGGATATTATAACTTCAGCGAGGTAATAAGCAGTGTCCAGGCCGGGAAATATACAGGCATTGGTAATATGGTAACAGGCAGAAACATTGCCGGAGAGGAAGGTTTCTTCAGGGGACAGATGCATAATATAAGGGTGTGGAATAAAATACTTACTTCAGGTGAACTGCAGGTTAACAGCCTTGCAAAATTGTCCGGCAACGAACCGGGATTACTTGCGTACTATCCCATGGACAGGGGAATGGGAGATATTGCAGAAGATAAGGCAAGAGGTGCAAACCTGCTGCTGAACGGATGTACATGGAGCGTGCCGGCAGGTAGGGCAGTAAGCTTCGACGGATACGACAGTAATTTAAAACTTAATACCGGTGGTTCCGCAGTTATTAAAAAATCAATGGATTTTACAATTGAGTTTTGGTTTAAAGGAGAACCCGGACAGACAAACGCTACTTTGCTGTCGAACGGCAGAGGTGACGGACAGGAACTGGGTGGATCGGAATATCTCTTCTCAATAGAAATTAATGAAAATAGCAACCTCTGCTTTAAAAATAACGGATACACTGCAGTGACAGAAGGTAATTACCTTGATAACAACTGGCACCATTTTGCCATAAATGCAGGAAGGGCAGTCGGGCGTTCACAAATCTACATCGATGGTAACCTGGTCAACTATTTTGATGTCACCAGACTTGGAGGAATCGCTTCTGCCAATATGTTTATGGGTGCACGTGGCTGGTTTGCACCAGGAGATGCAGCTACCCTTAAACTTGATAATCACTTCAGGGGTGCAATCGATGAGCTGAGAATATGGAACCTATACAAGTATGAATCACAGATAAGGGAAAGCAGTAATGTTAAACTTGACGGGACTGAAATGGGGCTTTTAGCCTATTATCCGTTTGAATATTATAAAGAGTGGCAGGGACGTAAAGAGCTGGATTTTACACTTGCTGACATGAAAATTCAAAAAGATCCGGCGAACAATGTTCCTGATGCAATTAATTATAGTGCTACGCAGATTTCTGATATACCATCTGTAAAAGATAAAGGGCCTGTTTCCAGTCTTGAATTTGACTTTGTCGTAAATAAGGACGCACTGATGATATATCTTGAAGAGACGCCCGAGAAAATTGAAAAGACCATAATAACATTGACGGTCGACGGAGTGCAGGATGTAAATGGCAATGAAAATATTTCACCAATAACCTGGAGTGCCTATATTGACCGCAATATGGTCAGATGGAGTGAAACTGAACTATTTGTCTCAAAATCAGTGGATGAACCGGCTGTTTTTAATGTTCAGGCAGTTAATCAAAGTGGGGCCCTTCAGAATTTCGTTATCAGAAATATGCCATCGTGGATGAGTATTACACCCTCTTCAGGGACAATCAATCCCAACTCATCAGTTAACATTACAATTGAGATTGACGAAGGATTGAATATCGGAACATATAATGAGATGATTTATCTTGTTAACAGTGATAATGTTGCAGAAGTTCTTGAATTAAATGTGGTTTCTAAAGGAGAAACACCCCTTTGGAAAGTTAATCCTGGAGATTTTAAATACAATATGCAGGTATATGCCAAGTTGAGAATTAACAACATATTCTCCAGAGATCCGGAAGACATGATTGCTGCATTCGCAGATGGCAAATGCGTTGGGGTTGCCAATGTGCAATATGAAGAGCGTAATGATATGTGGTATGCCTTCCTTATTGTATATTCAAACGAAGTAAGCCAGAGTGGAATCACTTTCAGGATTTGGGATGCAAGTACAGGAATTGTTTACCTGGCAGATCCGGGTATGACAATTAACTTTGCTAACAATTCAACGGTTGGGACGCCGGCTGTGCCCCAAATTTTTGATGCAGGCAATACGGTCTATCAGGATATAGACCTGTCGCCCGGATGGAACTGGATATCATTCAATGTGAAATCACCTCTGTTGGGAAGCCTCAATGAACTGCTGTCAGATATGGCCTGGGATTCGTCAAACTTCTTTAAAAGTGAGGCTGATAATCTTAGCGCCAATTACTCCGTTGACCAAAACAAATGGATTGAAGAGAGTGCAATTTCAATGGGTAATACGCTGATGTATAAAATTTCCACAACAGTACCTCAGGCAATTAGTATTGCAGGACTGAAAATTAAGCCCTCTTCTGAAAATATTGCGGTTAAAGGAAATCAGTGGACCTATATAGGTTATTTGCCATCTGTCAGACTGAAAGTGGATGAAGCTCTTGCCGGCTATGATGCTGTTGAGCAGGATATCATTAAATCACAGGACGCATTTGCAATGTACTCAGGTAACATAGGATGGGTAGGAAGCCTTACCTACATGGAACCTGGCAAAGGGTATATGATTTACAGAAATGGTAGTGGTAATGTTACATTACACTATCCCGACAGTGAAGGAACCCTGAAAGGCAGTATCATCGATTTGCCTGCCGGATTCGTGTCGCACGATTATCCCGGCAATATGAACATGGTCGCCGTAACCGATATTAACCCGGGGCCAAATGACCGGATACTGACATTTACCGGCAATGAATTAATCTCTGAAACAACGATCAGAAATATTGATTTCGAACCGGTTTATTTCATAACGATTCCCGGAAACGGTGAACAGCCATTAAGGTTTAAGCTCGAACGCGACGGACAGATTATTGGTGTAACAAAGGATCCGTATAACTTTAAGCTGAATGCCGTGAATGGTACATTAGATGAACCTGTAGTTCTTAACTTCAGCAGTTTTGATGATATTGTAAATGTATATCCTAACCCGGTCAGGGAGGAACTTACTGTTACCCTGTTAACTGAGAAAACCGGACCGGTTGAAATTCAGATCACTGACATTACAGGAAGAAAGATAATAGTAAGAAGAGGAGCAGAAATAACCGGAGGTGTGTCTGTTACAAATATCGATTGCAGCAATTTAAGGCCGGGAATATATTTTGCCAGAATTATTATTGATGGGAAGTACATGGT
>JAAYJR010000564.1 GCA_012522835.1 Bacteroidales bacterium | reverse complement strand
CATGAATCTCTCATATAACGCTCATACTTTTATATCGGTGCTCCCCAGGTAGGACTTGAACCTACGACCTACGGATTAACAGTCCGCCGCTCTAACCAACTGAGCTACTAGGGAATTTTATTTCCAAATTACCCCTTCAAAGGTTTTATTCAAATCAGTTGCCTCAGTTTGACCGGATGAAAGGAATTAAACTAAATCTTCAGGATAAACATTTATTTCAATGATCTCTCATTTTTAAAAAACGATGCAAAAATAACAGCTTTTCGATAAAGAAAAAATTTTTTATTAAAATATTATTGCTTTATCATATTTCAGTATGAATTCATGGTGCCTCAGGCCACTTTTGCAGATCATCCGGAAATTAATTTTAAAAATAATTGTTCCGGGTTTTTTTTATTTTGCGTACTATTTTGCTAATTTTGAATCAAGAAGATAAAGGAAGCTAATTAACTACATAATGACAATATGAACAAAAGTTATAATATTTCAATTAAGTACGTTCAATTATGTCTGGTAATAGTTATGGTTTGTTTTTTTATCAGATGCCAGAACGGTGAAGATGAGCCAGATCCCGGTGAACCTGTTGAAATCACTTTTGAAGTCACTGACCCTACGGAGACCGGGGCATCTGACGGATCAATCGTTACAGAAATTACCGGGGGTATAGCGCCATTCAGTTTTCTTTGGTCTAATGGGGCGAAAAGTCAAAATGTAGAAGAATTGCAGGCAGGAATGTATACCCTGACTGTTACCGACAGCCATGACCAGATTGCTATTGACAGTGTGGAGCTTACAGATGTGGTTAAAGATGCTGATGGCAATGTTTATACTATAAAAAAGATTGGTGGTCAGACCTGGATGAAAGAAAATTTGAGGGTACAACATGCTCCTGACAGCACTGCAATAACAACTTACGTTTATAATAATGACACCACCCTGCAAAATTTATATGGACGCTTATATACATGGCACGTGGCCATGAACGGGTCAGTTGAAGAGGGTGCTCAGGGAATATGTCCCTGCGGTTGGCATATTCCTTCTGATAAAGAGTTTAAAGAGCTTGAAATTTATTTGGGTATGACAGAGTCTGAAGCAAATATGGTGAATGTATGGCGGGGTTCACCGGTAGGGCAGAGGTTGAAGGCAGGAGGTGACTCAGGGTATAACGCACAGATGGCAGGCCGCTATTATGCAAGCAGGTTTACTTTGTTAGGACAGTGGGAGTATATGTGGACCTCCTCCGAAAATAGCAGTAATTCAGCCTGGCGGCGTTGCCTTGATAAAGGCCGCTCAACTGTAGGAAGATACAATACTTTTACTAAAGATTACGGATTTTCTGTACGTTGTATTAAAGATGACTAATAAAAAATGCTATCTCTTATGAACACAAAAATATTTTGGTTTTTACTGATTGTAATGTCAATAGTTATTAATTGCAGTGATTCAGAAGAAGAGCTCCCGGGAGATTTTGTATTTCAGTTACTGGTTTCAGAAAAAGATTCAATAATTGCAGGTGAACAGACACAAATTACAGCAACTGCTACCGGAGATAATCTGGAATATGTATGGTCTGCTGACGCTGGAAGATTAGACCCGACTGGCAAACCCTATCAGGTACTTTACTCTGCCGGCGAGTGCGAACTGGGGATAAGAAAAGTTTCATGTAAAGTGGCTATTGGCAGTAAGAAGCCGGAAACCAAAGAGGTTTATATTGTCGTGTATGATTAATTATAAGGTTATACTACTTGCTATCACTTTATTTCCTGCTTTACTCAGGGCGCAATGCTTTTCATCTGTTAATCCTGTCGGAGGTACTAATAACCTTCTGGTTCTTGAAAAGAATAGCCTCAGGGTAATATCTTTTTATAAGTACGGACGCAGCAACAGATATTATGAAGGACCCGGTCCTTCTGATTATACCTATATAAAAGATGCTGATTATAATTACCTGTCTGCCATTATCGGATACGGCCTGACTACAAAAATGACTTTGGAAATGGAGGCAGGTTATTTTTTAAATAAAACTTACAATTACGTTAATTCTCCGGATCCCCACACCGGGAAAGGTCTTTCCAATATCGTGCTGCTGGCTAAACACAGTATTTATTCAGATCAGATAAACCGGTTTTATATTACCGGGGCAGCCGGGCCAAAAATACCTTTCACACGCAATTACCAACTGGTAAATAATATTCAACTTCCTGTCGAGGTCCAGCCCACTATCGGAGCTTATGGTGCAGTATTAAGCACCTCATTCGTGAAAGAAAATTCTGAAACCGGTACCCGGTATTTTTTAACAAACAGGTTGGAATTGAATGCATCTAATAAATATGATTACAAATTAGGTACTTCTTTTTATAATTCACTTTATATATCCAGGCATCTGATGTTTTCATGGTTAAAAGGTGACTGGACTGCAATTGTTCAATTACGTAATGAATTTCGCGCACCCGACAGATTAGCAGGTGAAAGGAAATCCTCTTCGGGCAGCACACTATTCTTTGTTGCTCCACAAATAAACTATGTTGTAAAGGATGAGTGGTATATTTCCGGAATGTTTGACTTGCCTGTTTATCAAAATTTTAAAGGCACCCAGCTGGAGGCAGGAACCGGTTTCACCGTGATTGTGTCGAAAACTTTTATGCTTTAGCCGGAGATCAAAATTAAAGTTTCTGATTCAGCGTTTTTATAACTATGTCTGCCAGCGCATCTATCCACGAATTATCGGAGTTAAGGCTTTTTACCAACTGAAGTTCTTCTCCTCCGGCTTCTTTGAAGAGCTTTTTGTAATCTTCCCCTATTTCAATCAGGGTCTCAAGGCAATCTGCAACAAATGAAGGAGCTACTACCAGTATACGTTTACAGCCCTTACTTAAATAAGCCAGGAGTACATCATCAGTAAAAGGGGTCATCCAGTTTTTTGATAGTCTCGACTGGAAAGCAACAGTATAATTATCAGGACTCAGGTTTAGTTCTTTTGCCAGTAACCTTGATGTGGCATAGCAAGTTGCACGGTAACAATATCTGCCATAGTCAGGAATATCCTGATGGCACTGACAGCTGGCTGGACCTATACCGGGATGGCATATTTCAAGATGCCGGTTGGGCAAACCGTGATAAGAAAATACTAAGTGGTCATATGTGGAGGGATTGTATTTGTTGATTTCTGCACAAAAAGCTTTAATAAACAGTGGATGGTCGTAGAACTGATCTTTTATTATCAGTTGAATATCCATTTTTTTGTTTCTAACCTCTTTTTTAACTGCTTCCAGCGCTGTTTCGGTGGTTGACATAGCGTATTGGGGAAATAATGGCAAGATAAAAAGATTCTTAAAGCCCCCTGCTTCTATCATTTTTAAAGCCTCTTTATAACCTGGATTTCCATAACGCATTGCTGCAAAAACTTTAAAATTTTTTCCAAGTGAGGTTTCAAGCTTTTCTGCCATCTCAAGTGAATAAATGATCAGGGGAGAACCTTTATCTGTCCATAACCGCTTATACAGCTGTGTTGATCTGAATATTCTGAAAGGTATAATTATGAAATTGACCAGCAGAATTTTTAAAGGCCACGGAAGGTCAATAACCCGCCTGTCGTTTAAAAATTGTGTGAGATACTTCCATACCTGCCAAAGTCTGGGGTTATCCGGACTTCCCACATTGAGAAGTAAAACTGCTGTTATGCCGTTTGTCATTTTTTTATGAGTTGATTAGCAATGTTTTTACCCTGTTTGATCCGGTCTGCGATGCCTATACCATCCCTGATATTACCGCCCAGTATCAGTCCGGGAAATTTCTCTTCCAAACTTGAAATTACTTTCAATTTTTCGGCAGATTCAAGGCCATATTGCGGAATAGCATGTTTATACCTGAATATTTTTATAAGATCAGGAGAAAATTCTTCAATTTTCAACATTGGTTTTAGTTCATCTTCTACAATCTTTTTAATTTCATTATCTGACAAACCGGACATTTCCGGTTTCCTGACACCTCCCAGGAAAACTGATAATAATGCACCATTCCGGGGCGCTCTGTTTTTCAGGAATGATGAAATGAACAAAATGCCAAGTATCTTCCGGTTCTCAATCGAAGGTACAAGCCCCCCAAATGCATTCAGGAGTATACCGTTCCATTTTTTGAAACCCACTGAAACCTGCACTACCTGTGAATATTCCATTTTATTGATAGCTTCCACCTCTTTCTCAGGGATAAACGGGAATAAATTTTTCAGTTCATATCCACCGGTTGCTGAAATCACATGCGTGAATTTACGGTTGTCGTAATTTGAAATGAATTCCTCACCGCTTTTAGTAAATTGAAGTCCGGAACATTGAAGCTGTATGTTCTCTTCTCCGATGTTTTTAACAAGTGCACTTATGAGGTTATTCAATCCTCCTTCTACCGAGAATATCTCCTTAGTGACTTTTTTCTCATTTTCATCTTTGGGCTGCATAGATTTTTTTACCGCTCCACCAATGAAGCTTCCATAGTCCTGCTCTAACCAATAGAGCTTCGGAAAGGCATATTGTGTTACAAGTTTTCCGGGATCGCCGGAGTAGATTCCCAGTATAAACGGATCTATTGCATAATTTAAAAAACTTCTGCCCATTCTTCGTAAGACCAGTCCGGCAAGCGTTTCATCCGGATTATCTCCTTTTTTGCGGAATGGCTCAGCTAACAACCGTAGTTTATCGTTAAAAGTGAACAGCGGAGTAGTTATTCCGGAAATCAAACCTGACGGGAGAGGTTCCCACTTGCCGTTTTTCCATATCCACCTCGCTTTGGCAGCTTCATCAGCCACCTCCAGTTTGCAGTCATCAGAGAGATCGTCAAACAATTCTACTGCTTCGGGCCGGTTGAGTACCCCTGTATTCGGGCCCGCCTCAAAAATAAAACCATTTTCAGAACTGGTTTCAATGACTCCCCCCGGACGGTCAGATTTTTCGTATACCCGGACATTTACGCCGTACCTGCTAAGATAAAAAGCAGTAGTAAGT
>JAAYJR010000207.1 GCA_012522835.1 Bacteroidales bacterium | reverse complement strand
AGAGATAATGGTATTTCAGCCAGATAAATTGATGAATTACCCTCATGCGAGGAATAGTATGATACGAATATTTTTTTCTTGCCTACAACGAATCCGGGATAACTATTATCACCTCCTGAAGGTAGCCGGAGCAGATTTCTGAATTGGCCTGCCCTATTGACTAAAAATAGTCCGGTTATTGCTGGTTTTTCATATACCCTGGTACCGGCAATAAAAAGCTCGTCATTTAACGCTGTAAAGTCAGGTCCGCCAAACCGGATTCCTGTATCTGTCCAACTCCACTCCTTATATGGCGGCTTGCTTCTTCCCCAGAAGCCTGTGCCTGATTCCCGGCGAATCATCATCATCATCTCCCCGTCAAGCATTACCCTCACAGTAGTTTCGTTGGGCCTTCCATCCAATGAAAGCCTGGTAACCAGGTCATAATTAATACCATCGGTAGTTTTTAAAAGGCAGACTGACCATTCTTTTTCTTCTTCCGACGAATATGCAACCCCATAACCAGTTTTATTATACCATGAAACTCTCCACAGCCAATCACGATTTGTTTTAGCATTGGCTGAAATACTAATGGGTTGGGGATCAGAAAATTTCTTCCCTGAACTATTGGAAAATGAAACATGAGATAAACAGCTCATGAGTTTCCTGTCTTTATATACTGAACCTCCCATGTTTACCAGAATTCTTCCGTCAGGTGTAACAGACAATTTAGGGTCTCTGAGATCGTAACCTTTTTTCTCAAGCATTGCAACCGATGTCCAGTTTATACCATCTTTTGATTTTATAATACGTACAACTCCATCTACACCTCCGGCGTGATCACTTCCCTGACGGAACGAACAATAAAAACTGCCTTTGAACCAGATAAGAGATGTAAAAGCATTATGGTACTCATTACTCCAGATTTTTCTGATTGAAACATCTTCCGATTTAATCTGTGCATTGCTTGTGGTATGAGAAATTATCAGGCTTATTCCAAGCAGGAGTGCAGATTGTGTTATCTTTTTCATTTTCTTCAGGAGTGTTAAACTATTAAAATTCAGTATGACAATTTATTTGACCCTGCTGATGTAATCATTACCATGATTGGAATGGGTGCTGTCTTTTTTAAACGTCATGTCTGTCAGGAAAGGCCCCCGGTTCCCTGTATGATTATTGGATCTCCTTTAATGATACAGTTTGAAAAACGATATCGGCCTGACTACTTTCATAAAGGATACCGATGGTTGAATCATTTACCGATGTTATACAGGAATATCCCCGTCCGCTGTATTCATCCAGCAGAATATGTTGTTTATCTTCGGGCCAGGTATTGCCATCATCCTTACTCACTTTCAACGTAATATGATCCCGGTTTGAGGTAGAAGCGGGATTGGCGAATAGTAATACAGATTTCTCAACACCTTTTTCATGATAGACATGTTTATGCAGGCTTGCCATACAGGTTGGTTCTATCAACGCTTTCCCGGAAGTGGGATGTTCCGTCCATGTTTCTCCCAGGTCGGTGGTTGTGGCGATGGTCCGTCCGTTCACCTCATCATTTCCCCGATTGCGGTTATCTCTCATATTCAACATAATGGATCCATCGGATAACTGGACAGCCATACATTCCGTGGTAGTCTTATGTGCAGGATTACTGGTTGTCCATGTTGTTCCACCGTCTTTGCTCCACGTGATATTGGAAAACGGTTTACCCGTCTCATCCCGTCCTTGTGTCGGAAAGACCAATGTACCATCCGACAGGGTGATGCCGTGACCCGGTGCAGGGGCGAATAACCACCATTCCTTTTTCTTGGCAGAAGTAATATTTATCGGTTCGCTCCAGGTTAATCCGTCATCAGTACTCTTCGTGATCAGGAACTGCGAAGTTTCCTTTACACCGAATCCAGGCTGGGACCCTTTTGCCTGCCATTGATGGATCCATCGGGTACTATCTTTGGTCATCCCCTTAACCCACTTCCCGGTTTCCGGGTCGAGTACACCATGCATCCAAAGACCTGCTATATAGATATCTCCGGTATTATCGTCCACCAAAATGCAGGCGTCGCTTACTCCGTTGTACTTTTCCGGCAAACCACCCCATTCCTTCATGTCCAACACGATCTGCATCGGTTGCCATGTACGTCCTCCGTCGGTACTACGGTTCAATCCTATATCCATATGTCCCTGTAAATCCCTCGCACTTTCATACCGTGCATCATAAATTGCCAGTAATGTGCCATCTTTCGATGTGGCCAATCCCGGAATACGGGAGGTATGCACATCGTCCATCATATGCTGACGTACTGCTACACCTACCCTAAGACTCTGTGTACCGGCGGAAGGAACGGGTACTTTCCCGATATCCGTTATAATACTCTTACATTGTACCATGATTCTGTGTGACAGATCTATATCCTCTTTTAATGTAACCGATACCCAAAATGTAATCGTATCTTCAGTAATGTTGAAATTATCTTTAAACGTAACGACAGAAGCAGGTGATTGCACTTTACCTATAAAATTTTCAGTGGTAAACCGCCCTTCACTGTCTGATTTAAAAAGCGATACATGCTCAATATTGTTCAGATCAGTCGTACCCTCTAATGAAATAACGACCTTTTGCAATGAGTAATCTTCCGGCTGGTGACGAATCATTTTGATTTTCAGCACAGGATTAGTATCCTTTCCGGTTAATACCGGAAGAACAGGGTT
>JAAYJR010000533.1 GCA_012522835.1 Bacteroidales bacterium | reverse complement strand
GTGCAAGCTATCTATAGATAGCTTGCACCCTGCACTAAACGTAAACATTTAACAATCAGCAGTATTGCATTTTTCAAAAGTTGTTGTGTCTTTGAACCCTGAGTTTTATGGCGACAAATGTGGTCAGATGCGGACAATTTTATTATGCTCTTAGCCATACCCCATAAACAGAAACTTTGAAGTAAGTCATTGAACATAAATGGATTTATGGAAGAGGGTTCATAATCCTCTCTCTCCGCAGACAGCAAGGCAGGCCGGGCCACCTGGATATTTCGGTGATATTGACCCCCCATTTCGGTCATACTGACCCCTCAGGTCAGGTTTTAATTCAAAGAACAGTTTTAGACTGACATTTTTACCGTTTTCTACGTAAACTTTCTCCTTTTAATTCTATTCTGAATGAAGTATGGATTAATCGGTCAAGGATCGCGTCAGCGATAGTTGCTTCACTGATGATATCATACCAGTTTGCAACCGGGATTTGACTTGATATGATTGTTGAAGCCTTGCTATGCCTATCTTCAATGATCTCCATCAGATCTAATTGGTGCTGTCTTTCCAGGTTTGCTAAACCAAAATCATCCAGGATTAACAAAGATGTCTTTGCAATTTTATCAAAAAAATTCAAGATATTGCCTTCCAGCCGGGCCATTTTTACTCTGAGCATGAACTTCTGGGTATTAAAGTACACAACTGAAAATCCATATAAACAAGCCTGGTGCCCTAAGGCTGAGGTGAGAAAGGATTTGCCACAACCGGTAGCCCCTGTGATTAGCAGGGATTCTCCTTTAGTTACATAATTACATTTTGCCAGATCGGTAATTAATGCTTTGTCCAGCCCCCTTGAAGGATCAAAGTTGATTTCTTCAATACTTGCCTGATAGCGGAACCTGGCACTTTTTAACAGGCGTTCTAAACGACTGTTTCGCCGTTGTTCCTCTTCAGCCTGTAGTAACATTTCCATTCCATCAATGAAAGATAGTTCATGGATGCTACGTGTTTCCTTCATTGCTTCCCAACTTTGAAGCATTCCTTTTAAGCGTAACTGCCTTAGTTTGTTTTCGATTTCTGTCATTGGTTTAAAAATTAATATTTAACTGTTGATAGTATTCCTTTCCCCGGATATTTTTATGTGCAGGAAGAGCTGCAGGAGGAGCTTCCTGTTCAGGGTTTTTATTCAGGGTTTCAATATTGATTTGAACAGACTGATGAACCAATCAAATAAGCTCACGTAACTATGAAACTTTTTATATATGAGCGCTTCTGGGATGCTTTTCTGAAACTGAACAAGACAACCCAGATCAAGGTGACAGACTTCATGAATAAGTTCAGAGCCGATTCAAGATCTGCAGCCATCAACCTTGAGTCTATCTCATACTTTAAGGACAGGTCTTTTCGGACTGCACGTATCGACCAGAAATATCGCGCAATCATCAAAGAGGTAGTGCCCTCCGGACTTTATTTGCTGATCTGGGTAGATAACCACGATGAAGCGATGGAATGGGCAAAGAACAAAGTAATAGACTGGAACGAGCAGACTCAGGCCTATCAGGTCTTCACTATAGATGAGAAAGTGGTAGCGCCCGCTGCTGAACAGGCTACAGCACCTTTCGCAACACTTTTTATGGGTAAGTATGACTATGCAGACATGCTTGCAATAGGGGTGCCACAAGCTTTGATACCTTCTGTGCTGAACGTAAATAACCTTGAAGCACTTGAGCAGCTGATGGATTATCTGCCGGACGATGCATTTGAGAACCTGTTTTACCTGCTGGATGGTGCAGATATCGAGATGCTCAAGTACGACATTAAAGAGGGACAGAAGACAGATAAAGAAGATGTATTGAGCACCAAGAACAATGCCCGATCATTTATTGAACTTACTGATGATGCGATGCTGAATGAAGCTTTGCAAGGCTCACTGCAAAAATGGAAATATTATCTCCACCCCTCACAATCAGTGATTGTTAATAGCGACTACAACGGGGCCGTAAAGCTATCCGGCGGTGCAGGGACAGGTAAAACTGTTGCTGCACTGCATCGGCTTAAATATCTTTCTGAAAATAAGGTGGATGACCGGCCGGTACTCTTTACAACCTTCACCAGGGAACTGAGCAGAAACCTGGAAGAGCTGGCTGCAGAATTGAAAATAGAAAGAGGTAACTATCGGGTTGAAAATATCGATGCGCTTGCTTTTGAAATGGCGGGTAAGTATCGGTTAATAACCCGTGATGACCGTGTTATGGGACTGAGTGTGGTAAAGTCACCTGATGATTTGTGGCAGGAGTTTGTGGATGAGCACCTGGTCAGTTATGATAAAGAATTTCTGCAGGGGGAATATGAGGAAATTATCCTTTCACAGAACATTGGGGATGAACAATCCTATCTGCGGGCGAGCCGGATTGGCAGGGGAAAAGCTATATCAAGACAGCAAAGAATACAGCTATGGAACCTGTTCGAAAGATTCAACGCTGTTAAAAGGCAACAGAATCTCTGTTATAAAGATGAGATTTATAACCTGGTCAGCAATTACCTTCAAGTAAATGGTGAAACAGTATTTTCACATGTCATTGTAGATGAGTTACAGGATTTCTCAAATGTAGAGCTCAATTTTATCAGAGCCCTGGTTAAAGAGGGGAAAAACGATCTGTTTATGGTAGGTGACCCGCTGCAAAATATATACAACAAGAAGATTGTATTTTCTCGTGCGGGAATAAACATACGGGGGCAGCGAAGTAAAAGATTGCGTATTAACTATCGTACAACGGAAGAGATAAAACGACTGGCTGTATCAGTTGTTCAGGGTGTTGATTTCGATGATTTTGATGGCGGAAATGAAGAGATTGCCGGTTACCTGTCACTCTTTCACGGCGAGAGTCCGGAGTATCATCTCTTCAAGGATAAAAAGGAGGAGCTTGACTTCGTTTATGAAAAGATAAAACGCCTGGTTAATGAAGGTGTTCACTACAATGAAATCGTTATATCTGCTCATACGCGCGCCTCAGTAAAGGATTTTGTCAACACACTGCATGCTGAAAACATGCCTTACGTTACCAGGGATTTATTAAACCCGAACAATGAGGGGGTCAGGTTAACAACTTTTCATGGTATCAAGGGACTGGAATTCAAACATGTTTTTTTAACTGGTGTTAACAGGCGCACAATGCCTATGTTGCCTACTGATTTTCAAACACTCTCTGAAAAAGGCAAACAGGAGATTATTAAACGGGAGAAGGCTCTCTTTTATGTAGCAGCCACTCGTGCAATACATCGTTTAATAATCAGCGGTATCGGTGAGAAAAGTAAGTTAATCTCAAATAAATAGTGTTCTGTTGTCAGAAACTTACTTAACTATAACCCGTATTATACAATCATGTCTTGACTAATTCAGATGAACCGTCTGGCATTTTTACTTTCCTCCGGTAGCTGGAAACAGTCCGGTGATCCCCCGCAAGTCCTTTCCCTGGTCAGGAAAGAATGACTCCCGTATTACTTCAGACTTATTCTTTTTTCTTCCTCTTTCTGATTCCTGTAGATTTTCAGATTCATACTTCCCAACCAGCGGTTTTCCTCAGAATAGGAATATATTTCTTCTATGGAAGAAATTTCATTACCGTTTACAGCCCGGATCACGTCATTTCTCCGGAATCCGGAAGATTCTGCAAGGCTTCCTTCCCTGACGTCTGTAATAATCACTCCCCTCTGATCAGGCAGACCAAAAGCCGACTGATCTCCCATACCACTTACCAGGCGTATTTTTGCACCTAGCCATTCATACTCCTTGTTGCCATTGTTCCGGTCTATAAGCTGGATTTCCGGGAAACCGGGATTTTCGGCCCTTGCCTTTAATTCGGGAGTTCTTACCCCGAAGCGGTTCATGGGAATATTCTCAAAGCCGACAAGAAAGGCATCACTATCCTCCCGCAGCCGGAAATCGCCTGTCTCAGGACTTACAAAAGCCATTTTTCCTGTCATACTGTGCTTATCTGTGCCGTTCAAATGCGCCTTTTCCAGAGACATAGGACTTGAGAAAAAATTGTAATCGATATTTTCACCCCAGTATTCCATCTGAATGGGAAAGTAGGGCTGCATGAACACGTTACGCTGTACCACATCGCCGCTGTTGGGAAACCATACATGAGGATGCAGCGAGTTGTTGACCAACAGGTTGCCCTCCACTTTTCTGAAAAATCCCTCCCTTAACTTGATTCCTCCACGTAAACATAAATTATTGTATATATGATAGTTTGAGGAACCATCATCCAGATCAATGTCCCAGCCGTGATCACAACGAAAACGGTTATTCCGGATTATGGTGGTATAAATGGCATCAAGGAGAATAATTTCACGATGTTCGCGGGTGAGTGAGTCCATTGTCCTGAAATCGGGATGCCAGAAACGGTCACGACCCCAGGAATTAAATGCCCCGTGATCACTTGTTTCAAGAACTGTATCAAAAACGTCATTATATTCCAGAACATGACCTCCAAATGCACCGTCACCAATATTTATTCCTGCACGCGGACAACGGTAAATACTGTTATTTCTTACCAGTATACCAGCAGCCACCTGAATCTGGACACCGGCTACCTGTTTTTCCCACATGCCAATGTCATGAATCAGGTTGTCCTCGACAATACACTGACGCGGATACAAACTGTTTTTCGGGCCGGGAGTCAGGTCCATCTCATCATAGGGAATAAAATCATAATACCCGAACGAAGGCGAACGCAGGGAAAAAATGTCTCCGACCAGACTGATCCCGCTCGCTCCGATATGATGAATATGGTTTGAACTTACGGTGGTACCGAAATTATAGCGACTCAGAAAGATTGCATTGCCCCCGAGATCAAAAAATTCACAGGAAGTAACATGGCAGTCTTCCGTATTCTCCAGAAACAGGGCGGCCCCACGGTATATCCCCCAGTCACTCCGCATCAGGCTGTCGTAGGGATGCATAAATGTTCTGAGAGTACGGCTAAAACAAAGGTTTTCCAGCCTTACGTTTTTCAGACAATTCTCACTGCTTTCGCCACGCAACTCCAGTATATGGGGTGTTATAACCACTTCAACGCTTGCAGACTCCAGCTCTTCATAAGGATATGGATAATAATAGAGTGTCCTGCTCTTTCTGTCAAGAAACCATTCCCCCGGACTGTCC
>JAAYJR010000011.1 GCA_012522835.1 Bacteroidales bacterium | reverse complement strand
TAAATGGACCAGAATGCATGTTCATCAAGTTCCATTATAGAGGTCCTAAGAAAATATATCCCGGATTGGCTATTGTCATATTCTCCTGTTTTGTGACTGCAACTTATGGCTGTAGCTGTTCCATTGCCATCATCGCATACAGTTATATCGTACCAGGTATGTACCGATGGATATTTCTGTTTAAGCCTTCCAACGCGTTCGTAAACCTTGTTGAGCTTTTTGGTGCCACCTTTTTTAGATATCCCCTCCCGGATGCTTTGTATACCCTGCTCGAAACGTTGCGAAAGCAGGCCGTTCATGCTGTCCTCTTTCATCTTCTTTGCCTGGCTTTTAACCCAAAGGTATTGGTCGCTCTCGCCGTTAGCCTGAACTTTAAGCAGTTCTATGGGCTGTTTTCTTTTGTCGGTTATCTGCACAGGGGTTGCCGTGGTATCTGCATAATATGCTTTTAATGAAGAGCGTGACACGCACATGTAATCATATCCTTTGTTTTTGAGCATAAAAAGGTTATCATCGGTTGCAATCCCCGCATCTATAACTACAATGGGCTTTCGGCCTGAAAAAGAGGTTTGCCGGCTCAGGGCATTTATTATTCCCTCCAGTGTCTTGCAATCGGCCATATTACCCTGGTAGATGTTCGAGTATTTTAAAAACCCTTCACGGTTAACCACAACGGCCAATACTACTAACCGGGCATCGCTGCGCTTTTCTTTACTGCGGCCAAATTTGGCTATCCTGCTACCCAACATCCGGCCTTCATAATAGGTATTAGTCAAATCGTACAAAATAATTTTATCTTCCAGGTCGAACAGTTCGTTGGTTTGTCTCGAGAGGTATTGCTCCAAAGGATCTTTAATCTGGTACAGCTTATGTGATATGCCGTAGAGCTTATCCTTTGTTACTTTCTCCTTATCAAAACCGGTTATCTCCCCAATGGCTGAGTTTTCCTTAATGTACGAAACGGTTTTCAGTTCCGATGCCGGGTAAACTGCCCTGCTTATGATATGTGTAGCAGCCAGGGCTATCTGGTCTTCTTCCCAGCCCGACTGCCGCAAAAAACTACCAATACCCAACTGGTCAACGGCTTGCTTGCACAACCATTCAGCTCCTATTTCGCGGGCATCTTTATTCTTTAATGTAGACATGTTGACCGTTTCCCATTCGGTTTTAATCTGATTGATATCGTATCGTTTTTTCCTGCTAATCTCTTCAAAATAATAGCGGGCAAGTTGCTCAATTTGTTCTTCTGCATCGTTTGTAGATAAAGTGTACCCTCCATTTATAATCAATTGCTCAACCCGCTTGCCTAAAAGTTTCTTCTGCTCATCGGTTTCCAGTTCGTCCAGTCGCCCAAAGCTCACTATAATCCGGTGGGTTACTTGTCCGTGAATCCTGTAGCCCTCTACCAGTTTATATACCGTGTAACGCTCACCGGTAGTTCTGTTATATTTTAAATATGGCTTGACAAACATGTTGCAAAGCTATGCAACTATTTGTTTATCAGCAATAAGAGCGGGGGTACAACATTTGAAAAACAAAACAGCATCAGAACTTATATTGCTGAAATTCAGCTTTGTATGTTTTTACTCATTTGATAATTGTTGATAAATACAAGGTTATTAACAGATTTTTATGGGTGTTTTGATGCTACCCCTGCAATGTGGGTTAAAACCTTTATTTTGCTGTTTATGGCCACAGGTACCCATTCAGATTTATTCTGATCTGCCATTCTCAGGCAAGATAACAACTGCCTCTGCTGCCAGCTCAATTTTTGAAAAATCACCCAGTTTCC
>JAAYJR010000144.1 GCA_012522835.1 Bacteroidales bacterium | reverse complement strand
GAAATACCGGGAAAAGTTGCTGAAGCAAGTTTTGCACCTGCAAGAATCTGAGAGCTTGTGAAACCCAGATAGCCAATTGCTGAAATGATTCCTGCAATCAGAGCTACCCGCCCATTATACAGTTGATTTAAGAATTGCGGGAAGGATAAAAAATTATGTTTTTGTGCCATTTTTGACACTTTAGGAATTAGCAATACTGCACTTAGCCATGCTCCTACTAGTCCTGTAAATAACAGCCAGGTTCCCGCGAGTCCCATAATAAAACCAAGTCCGCCAAGCCCGATAGAAAAACCTCCGCCGACATCAGTAGCGACAACCGACAACCCAATATGAAATGAGCTCATTTTTCTTCCTCCGACAAAATAATCATCGGCAGAGCTGTTCTTCCGCATAAAATAAAATCCTATACCAAGCATCCCGGCCAGGTATATTCCGAATATTACATAATCTATCCAGTGCATAGACTTTAATCTAACCCTGTGGTGTCATGTTATCAGGCACGTCCTCTCCTTTTTCGTATAACAGAAACCGTTTACAATTATTCCATCCTTTAGGACCCCTGTTACAAAAAACATTTCTGACAAGGAAAATGGGTTTTTTGATATTGTTATTTTCATTCTTATATACTGAACAGTCTTTTGCATACTTACAGAGTTTCCCTAAATGCATATTAAATTTTTTTATAAAAAATGTTCATACTTTCGATACTGCCCGATATGTTTGTATTATTTACCAAAGTTCCGGAATATCTGTATTCAGCATTGATAAATGTTTTATTCATACCGGGTTCTTTCAACCTGGCAATGGTATAAAGAGTCTTTACGCCGGCAGATTTCATGGCCTCCTCCATCACTGACAGCAGCTGTCCTGCAAGCTTTTGGCCTCTATACCGGGGAAGGACCGCAAAATCGGTCATTTCGGCATTTTTTTCTTCCATATCTGTCTCAGCTGTTGAAACCGCTATCAGCTCATTTCCCTCTTTGATACCGAAATATCTTGAATGGTTATTTTCCATTGTTTGCATAATATATCCAGGATCATTCACAGGGAAAGGATAAGATGCAAAAACCTGTGTGAAGACTTCTGAAATGGCTTTGGCATCTTCTGCCTGCAGATTATGGGAATTGAACCGGGTGTTATTCCCGGCAGTCACTTTTGAGTTATTTTTACCATTGCCAAGTAACTCGATAAATTTCCTTAACTCCCCTTTATCTGCAACAGCCCTGTTTTTATCCAAAAACTTAGATGCTATGATGCAATCTTCCTTTCCGCCAAAAAAACCAGGGATAAATGCCTCTGCCCTAAAGCCGTCTGATATAAAATATGGTAATAAATCCGGCCGTATCTTTCCGAAGATCTTTGTATATCCCTTATCCCGGGCAAGATTATCCAGTCCTGTGATAAGCCTTTCCACATCAGAATTTCCTGTTTTAAGCAGATAGATGCGGTTATTCAACTTTCCATGCTGAATCAATGAACCTTCAAATATTTCAATTGTGTCCCTATTCATTGTCCCTTCTTTCGTGCCTCGCATTGTGATTCGGAATCAAAGAAATGGTTTTATCAGAATCTGACAATAATTTTTCGATACCTATCGATTTCATTTCATCAGGTTCATCAAGTTTTAAGTCAAGATTACAATTTTCGCAATCCCTGTCACAGAACTTAGACACATAACTTTCAGGTTCTGTGTATGTGGTTATTATACCTTCGTAATTACGCAATATCACTTTATTTGTTGACCATGATATAATATAATTAGGCATAAGTGGTATTTTACCTCCTCCTCCGGGTGCATCCACAACATAAGTAGGAACTGCAAATCCGGAGGTATGCCCTATCAGGCTTTCCATAATTTCTATCCCCTTGCCAATAGGCGTTCTGAAGTGAGCTAATCCTTCCGACAGGTCACACTGATATAAATAATAGGGGCGGACACGATTTTGAACCAATTTGTGAACCAAAGTTTTCATAATCCGGGGACAATCATTTACATCAGCCAGAAGCACAGATTGATTCCCAAGAGGAAATCCTGCATCTGCCAGTTTGGCAAGTGCCTCTCTGGAGGAGGCAGTTATCTCCCGGGGGTGATTAAAATGTGTATTGATCCACAATGGCTGATGCTTTTTCAAAACCTCCACCAGGCCATCCGTAATTCGGTATGGCAGAACCACAGGCATCCTGGTTCCGATCCTGATCACTTCAACATGTGGTATTGCATGTATTTCAGATAAAAGCCAATCCAGATAACTGTCAGACAGCATAAAAGGATCGCCGCCTGAAAGCAATACATCGCGCACAGTGGGAGTATTTTTTATATATTCTATACCTTTTCTCAGCTGTTCCTTATCAGGGATTGAATCCAAATCCCCTACTTTCCTTTTCCGTGTACAGTGCCTGCAATACATTGAACATATATTGCTGACATGGAATAAAACCCTGTCGGGATACCTGTGAGTGATCCCTTCAACCGGACTGTCTAAATCTTCAGAAAGAGGATCCTTCATATCAGTTTTCAAAACAGTTAATTCATTAACATTTGCAAAAGACTGCTTGAAAACAGGGTCATTTTTGTAATTTGAAGTATCAATCAAAGAGAGATAATAGGGAGTGATTGACAAGGGGAATCTTTCCAGAGTCTTTTTCAGATCTGACTTCTCCTCCGGTGGAATGTTTATTCCTGTAAGAAGTTCAAATTTTTCTATAGTTTTTATTGAATGTTTCAGTTGCCATTTCCAATCTCTCCAGTTAGACAGGTTACTTTCCGGACCTATCCTCCTGGCAATTTCTTTTTGAGTTTTATTAAATATTTCCATAACAAATAGTTTCTATGCGAACAAAAATAGTAAAAAATAATAACTTCATTAATTTTCCGGGCAATACAACTCTCCGGTTAACTTCAATATTCACTAATAATCAATGAATTACCATTTCCAACTCTTTTTATAACAGATAGAGTTAACGAAGAGTTAATTTAATTTGGTTGTTACAGGAATTATTAACTTTTCCGGTTATTTATATCAACATGGATATCGTCGGTCGGGAAAGAAGGGAAAGCTTCAATATCATTAATGTCCAATAGGTTAACAAGAAATTCAAGGCTTTCAAAAATCTGAATAACTATTTTATTGTCAAGTTTATCGAGCCTCTCTGACAATTTCACCTGAAGCAGCGAAGGGATTTGTTGTAAAAGTAAATCTCCTTTTGAAGTAAGAGCGATATTCACAATACGTTTATCTCCCTGCCTGGGCAATCTTGCAACCAATCCTTTGATCTCCAGCCTGTTTATTATACCGCTTATGGTACTTGAATTAAGATTCAGGAACTTTCTTAACTCCCCCTGAGTAGCCTGATAATTATCAGAATTCTTTAAATAATTGAGGCACAGCACCTGGGGTATACTTACCCCATACTCCTTTTGTATCTTTTTAGATTCAATATTTATTGAACGAACAATTTTACGGATTTTAATAAGAATTTCAGTTGTATCCATATGCCGGGATATAATTAAAACAGGTATTTAACAGTCAGTGCAAGGTCAAATACTGTAATATCAAACCCATCCCGGCCAAATACATCAAAAAAAGGTTTTATCTCAATACCGGCCGATACCGGAATTTCATTAAAAACATATTCAAGGCCTGCCAATCCGTCAAGCCCTGCAAGAACCGATGTTCTTGTATCATACCAGAGAACCTCATCACGATACCTTTCCTCATCCCAGCTTTCGAAGCCGAAGTGTAACCCAAATCCATAATAAAACAACAGCTGATGTGAAAAAGGGAACAGGTCATACCTGAAAAATTCAGCAAACCCATGCAACCGGATCCCTCTGTCCTGAAATGACACCAACGACTTAAAGGCATTAACATCGCTTGTATAATAACGGTACTCAAGGCCTGGTGAATGCCATGACGCCCTTATTCCGACAGCCTGGTTATATCCTTGTCCCGAGGCAAAATTTAAGCAGAATAATAACATTGATAAAACCACAAAATATCTCATAATAACAAATTTTATCGGGTGAAAGTTACTTATTTTTAACGAACTCTATTTTTAAATGTTTAAGTAAAATATTTTTTATTCCATAAAAAAATAAAATATTATATTTGCACCCGCAATAAACACGGTGGATGTAGTTCAGTTGGTTAGAACGCTGGATTGTGGTTCCAGAGGTCGTGGGTTCAAGTCCCATCTTCCACCCTTAATTTTAAAGGGCCTTCCGGGCCCTTTTTTATTCCTTAAACCGGTACAATCTCCACCACGGTGTTGTGGGTGACTGATGATGTTCCCAGTGATATCCAAAAAAATAACAGGACAACATTGCTATAAAATGATTCTTTTTTAGTGAACGTGCATAATGAGGTTTCATCTCTTCGGTGAAAGGTCTTCTGTGGGGTAACCAGGTACCAAAAAAAAACAGCTGGAAAGTGGAAAATATAGCAGGTGCTACCCAGAAAGAAATCACTTTTATCTCACTAAACCATATTAATAAAATATTGAATGTAATTGCCATCAACAAAATTTGCCACCATGTAGTATAATTTCTCATGAAAGAATACCACCAAACAAAAAAGTTATTACTTTTCATTGAAAAATCAGGATCTTTTTCAGAAGCAGGAAAAAGATGGTGCAAATAATGTTTCTTCGAAAGTACACGAAATGACAGAAAGGCAAAGAGTATGGTCGAGAGATAACCTATAAAATTGTTTACCTTCCGGTTTCGTGAAACAGATCCGTGCATTGCATCATGTGCGGTAATAAAAAGGCCTGTATACAAAAAGGTCTGTATAAGAATATGCAAATAAAAAAATATTGAAGAAAAGTCTGTCTCAGCAAACAACAGGCAATATAGCAAATGTCCAAACCATAGGATTATAATCAATATAGCGATAAAAATTCCCATTAAAAATTCAATATCTCTTTCAATTTTTTATAACCTGACTTACTGACTTTAAGTTTGGTTTTATTGTTTAGGATGACGACATATGATTCTTTCTCATATTGTTGCAATTCCTTTATCTCATTAACTTTCACTATCGACGAACGATGGATACGGACAAATTCTGAGGGATTAAGAACTTCTTCAAGATATCGCATTCTTTTCTGTTTAACAAACCTTCCCTCATCTGTGTGAATAAGTACATAATCGTCCATTGCTTCGATATAAATAACCTGGTCAACCGGAATGATATGAATTTTACTCCGGTCTTTAACTACGATCCTGTCAAGGAAGCCACCCCTCAACTCTTCACTTAACTTGCTTGTCGATTCAGAATTAAAGTCACCTTTGATAATTCTTTCTGAAACCTTTTTTATCGCTTCAAGAAAGCGTTCTCGCGAAAAAGGTTTTAACAGATAATCTATTGCATTATGTTCAAAAGCTTTAATAGCATACTGATCATAAGCAGTAGAAAAAATCACTTCAGGTTTATGATCCAGCAGTTCCAGCATTTCTAATCCGGTAATTTTAGGCATCTGGATATCCAGGATAATCAGGTCGGGTTTTAATTCATTGATCATCTTAACCCCTTCAAACCCATTTTCACATTCTCCAACCAATTCGACATTATCAGCACCCTGCATATAAGATTTGATTAGGTTCCTCGCTAACAACTCATCATCAATAATTATAGTTTTTAATTTGTCCTCCATATATTATCAATTTTGTGGAACAAACAAAGTTACTACAAATTTATCTCTTTTATCTTCAACTTTCATCAGCGAAGGATTACCATAAATGATCTGAAGACGATCCCTGATATTCCTGAGTCCTATGCCCTCTCCTTTTTTTGCAATTACGTTTGGATCATAATTATTGGTAATAGTTATTTCAAGCAGGTCATCAATACAGGTTGCCCTTGTAACAATGTCGACCGGTTCTGCTGCTTCGTAAACCCCATATTTAATCGCATTCTCATATAAAGGTTGTAAAATCATATTGGGAATTGTCGCGTCAAAACAGCTTTCATCAACATCGAACAGAGCATTTAGTTTTTCTCCGAACCTAACCTTCTCAATCTGCAGATAGTATTGATTATTCTTTATCTCCTCTCTCAGGGTTACTTTATCAGTCTGAAAGTGCTTAAATGAATAGCGCATATAAGATGACAGGTTGATAACCATTTCGTGGGCTTTCCCGGGATCGCTGATTGTAAGTGATGATATACTGTTAAGGCTGTTAAACAAAAAATGCGGATTTATCTGAGATTTAAGGGCATGCAGTTCAGCCTCCTTTACAAGGGACTTGAGCCTGGATTCATTAATAACCTTCTCCCTGAATCCCTGATAGTAATTTACAGCATAAAAAAAGAGAACATAAACTAAATAAAGCATATAGCCGAAAAAGACATTTGCAGGGATTCCGGTTTCAGACCACTCATCAAATTCAGGATGAAGCAGTTTCATAATTACCACTCCCAGGTATAACCATATCAACACAATTATTGTTGCAGCCATAATGTGTGATGTAATAATCCTGCCAACACTGTTGTTTTCTATTGTAGAATATTTGATCACATACCATATCGGTATGCCAATAATCGAAAACATAAAAGGAAAAGCAAAAAATTCAACTGAAGCAACGCCCGGATTGACACCATAGGCAACCCATCTCAAAAGTACGTTACCTGCCATTATAACAACCCAGACGAATATATAAAAAAAGGCCAGCCTGGGTTTGGAAATAAACGGGTGATTAAGATACATTTGAGTCAATTATATTTTATTTCAATTCCTCCAAAAGCGGTATAACCTTTTATCACCATCTTCTTTGAAGGATTAGCAACTATTTCGGGTGCTGAAAGAATACGTTTATCGCTTACACCGCCAAAAATTGAATTAACTTCATTTATTATAGTCCAGTCGGGGGGCACTTTAAATCCACAACCTCCAAAAATGGCTACACAATCAATAACAGCTCCGGTTTCTGCAAGATTTGCCTGGCGCATATCATATTCCGCACCTCCAAAAATAGCTGTGATCTTTCCCCCCAGAAAATTTTTCGAACTAACAAAAGTTTCCCTTCCTCCGAAAATAACTATATCGTCAAATGTGTCATTAGAATCGCCGGATTCACTTTTTTGCAGCGGTAAAACGTTATTTCTTTTTCTTCCTGTTAACAGTAATGCCAAACCTATGGCAATGATCAATACAGGCCAGCCCAGCCTTTTTAAATGCAGGGGCAGGGTGAAAATTTCGGGTATCAGAAAAAATCCTCCTGTAACTATTAATATCGTACCGGTTGTATTATTGCCGGCAATTATTAAAAATATACCTAACCCGACAAGCAGCATCTGCCACGAAACAAACACGTCAGACCATAATGCAGGAATTATATCAAGCCTGAATAAAATCCATATTACTCCGGCGAGAATTAAAAACAGACCTAATAAAACTCTTTTGTCAGAATCCCTTTCCTTTTCCATTTGATTAAATTTTAATGTTAATCAAATATATACTTAATAATAGCTTAACACTCTTAACATTCGGTTAACATGCGATATATATCGGTAAACAGGGAAAGAGGGAAGTCAAAGAACTACTTTAAAATAATCATTTGCCGTTCTGAAACTTAGACCATGAATCACGGAGGGGCACAGTACGGTTAAACAGCAGATTTTCTTCAGTTGAATCATAATCAACATTAAAGTAACCCAATCTTTCAAACTGGAAGTGGTCTAGTGGTTTTGCCTTCCTGACAGATGGTTCTATAAAACATTCTTTAAGTACTGTTAAAGACTCAGGGTTTAGAAACTGTCTGAAATCAATGTCTTTATGTCCGGTCGGGTTTTCATCATTAAAGAGCCGGTCGTAAAGCCTGACCTCTGCTTTTACTGCATGTGCAGCCGATACCCAATGTATTGTTGCTTTTACCTTTCTTCCGTCAGGTGAATTTCCGCCCCTGGAAGCAGGGTCATAAGTACAATGAAGTTCAGTAATTTCACCTTTTTCATTTTTTATAACTTCAGTACACGTTACAAAATAGGCATAGCGCAATCTCACCTCCCTGCCGGGAGCAAGACGAAAAAATTTACGTGGCGGGTCTTCCATAAAATCATCACGTTCGATATAGAGTTCCCTTGAGAAAGAAACTTTTCTTGTTCCCATCAGGGGATCCTCGGGATTATTTATAGCTTCAAGTTCTTCTGTCTCTCCGACAGGGTAATTTGTTATTACCACTTTCAACGGATTTAAAACTCCCATAACCCTTTTTGCAATTTTATTCAGATGCTCACGAACACTATATTCAAGAAGTGAAACATCTATCATACCGTCAACCTTGGTAACCCCTATCCTTTCAGAAAAATTCCTGACAGATTCCGGAGAATATCCTCTTCTTCTTAATCCTGAAATAGTGGGCATACGGGGATCATCCCAACCATTCACATAACCCTCTTTGACGAGCTCAAGCAAACGACGCTTGCTCATAACTGTATAAGTAAGATTCAACCGGGCGAATTCAATCTGTCTGGGACGATAGTCTGAATCCATTAACTGATCAATGAACCAGTCATATAAAGGCCGGTGAACTTCGAACTCAAGTGTGCATACCGAGTGAGTAATCCCTTCCCAGTAATCGCACTGCCCATGTGCAAAATCATACATCGGATAAATACACCATTTATCTCCGGTACGGTGATGGCTTGCTTTAATTATCCGGTAAATTATAGGATCCCGCATGTGCATGTTGGGTGATGCCATATCAATTTTAGCTCTTAAAACATGGGAGCCATCAGGAAAATCTCCGGCAGTCATTTTTTCAAATAACCTGAGGTTCTCCTCCACCGGCCTCATTCTGCAGGGACTTTCAAAACCCGGTCGTGTCGGTGTGCCCTTTTGCCGGCTGATAGTATCTGCATCCTGATCATCAACATATGCTTTCCCTTTTTTAATTAAATCAACAGCAAACTGATGCAGTTTGTCAAAATAATCTGAAGCGTAATAGAGCCGGTCACCCCAGTCAAATCCCAGCCAGTGAACATCCTCCATTATTGAATCAACATATTCTGTTTCCTCTTTGGCTGGATTGGTATCATCGAATCTGAGATTACATTTGCCTCCATATTTTTCTGCAATACCAAAGTTCAGACAAATCGATTTAGCATGGCCAATATGAAGATAACCGTTAGGCTCCGGCGGAAAACGGGTATGTATCCTTCCACTGTTTTTCCCTTCTTCCAGATCCTGTTCAATCTGTAAATGAATGAAATTAGGCCTTTTTGCCATCTCTTTGTTTTCAGAATTAATTGTCATATAATTATAGATTACTTACTGATATTCGAAGGTTGCAAAATTACAAAAGGTTTGTCCAGAACAAAATGTTAATTCTATTTTATGGCATTGATTGCATTTTTTATTAAATTTGCAGCTCTTACTGAAAAAACGGTCTCTTGGCCGAGTGGCTAGGCGGCGGTCTGCAAAACCGTATACGGCGGTTCGAATCCGCCAGAGACCTCAAAAAATCCTGAATCCGGTTGTATGTCAATGAAATACAGCCGGATTTTTTTAATCCCGACTATTTTAGCAACCTTTCTGCATTTGTTCTGGCAATCTTTTCATAAGCCTCTGCAGAGATCAGCTTCTCCTCTTTAAGTTTTCTGAAGTAGGGCACTATTGGCAACTCTTGCGGAACATTTGCTATATCGGTACCAAAGTACAGGCGGTCCTGAAATTCTTCCATAAATTTATATCCGAATTCCGGATCCCTGGATATGGCATTAAATCCGCTACCCGCCGACAGGTCACCATGTAGGTTAGGATACTGACGCATCAACTTAACCACTCTTCCTTCCTTTTCAACCGGTCCCCGCGGATAACCTGATCTCTCATCAGGATTTTTTAATATCCCTATCTCAGACCAGAAGACCTGGGAGTGTCCGAGAAAAATCAGTTTGGGAAACGACTTTAAAACATTTTCCAGCCTTGGAAGCCCGGGTTCATCAACACAACCATAATAGCCGCCAACCTGGGGGGCGAGATGAAAAGTAAGAGGTAACCCGGCCTCCTCTACCTGACTGAAAAAATTCATATTGAGCGGATCATCCAGAAAAATATTGGGTATATACTCACCAACCCCTTTGAAACCTGCTTCCTTATATGCCAACAGCAATGGAAGAAAATTGGCTTTTGTGCTGTTTGTAAGATATCTCGGGTCAAAATTACAAAATGGCACCAGCCGTCCGGGGTATTTGTCACATATCTGAAGGGTTTCTTCAGGTGTGACAATGGTATACCTGCACTCGGGTGACAATGTGCTTAGCACCACAGCCTTTGCTATTCCGGCATTATCCATCATCTCAATCAGTACTTCAGGGGATGGATAATGAGTTCCGTTAGAACGGGTAATCTTTGGCAGCCTCGGGAAACAGGTATGCAGATGAATATCAAAAAAGCCATTTTGAATATCCTGATTTACCGGTTGCGCTGGTGTCTCTTTGCTATCGCTTAAAGGACCGGCAGTTGCCCCGGTAATAAGAGCAGAGCCAATGAAAATTCCGGTTGACCTGATGAACTCTCTTCTGCCTCGCGGCAGAAAATGATCCTGGCGTGAATTTGACATTTTTATATAGATTTTAAAGCTTTTCAGTAAATATAGCAAGCATGGTTTTGATACCATCCCGGTAATTTCCCAGTCTCAGGTTCTCATCAGGACCATGCTGATTATTGTCGGGATTAACTGTGGGCACAATAACAGCAGGTGCGCCAAGTGCATTAATAAACGGTGCAATGGGCAGTGAACCTCCAAGTATTCTTAACCTGACAGGTTCTTCACCAAATGCCCTTTCCATAGCGCTGTTAAGCCAAATACCGGGAACTGACTCCATAGAAGTACGAAAAGCCTGATACCAGTCAGGTTTTTCAATTTTAATTATCCTCCCGTATTTCATACGCTCCTCGTCTGTAGGATCTTTTTCAGTTAAATAAAAGCCTTTACCCTTTATATGTTCCTTCACAAGCTGTATTAACCTTTCAGGGTCACTTTCCGGAACTGTCCTGATATCAATCTCGGCAATACATTTATCGGGTACAATATTGGTGACGTTTTCTCCGGTATTCCCTGCCTGCAATCCCCTGATATTTAGGGACGGGTATTGTAATGACTCCTGGTAAGAATTGCCTACCCTGTCGGGTGAGGCAATACCAAGTTTTCTGTTCAGCTCAGCCTCATCATCAGGCACTCTCTCAAGTATAGCTTTCTCTTCGTCCGAAAGTTCAATGCCGTCATAAAACCCCGGAATTATTACCCTGCCCGTCTCATCCTTCATTGAGGAGAGCAGTCCGGCCATTATAAATGCAGGATTTGGGGAGTAATTACCATAATGCCCGCTGTGCAGGGCAACTTTTGCTCCATAAGCAGTCAGGGCGACACGGGTTATCCCCCTGGCTCCAAAACACAGGGTTGGCTTATTGGAACTATGGTTAGGTCCGTCAAATATTACTATTAAGTCGGAAGCAAGAAGCTCTTTATTGGTATTAACAATTCTTTCCAGGTTTGGAGAGCCTGACTCCTCTTCAAAATCCAAATAAACCTTTATATTGAATTCAGGGTCCGCTCCTGCATCGTCAAGTGCATCGATGGCAGCAAGAAACATTGCAACAGGACCTTTATCGTCAGAAGCAGATCTGGCATATAACCTGAAATCCGGGTCAAAATTCTTCTTAACATGATCAACAGCAATCTCTTCCCACACCCCGCTATTGTTAAGTTGTTTAATAACAGGTTTCCAGGGATCTTCCTGATTCCAGTCCTTAACATTTACAGGTTGTCCGTCACCATGCATATAAAACAGTACTGTCTTTGCGGCAGGGGAAGTCTCCTTTTCGATCAGGAGGGCTGGCAGAGAGGGCGATGCCAGCCTTTTCACTGAAAAATTGCGTAATTTGAATGCTGACTCAAACCATTCAATATTTTTAGTCAGCATTTCGGGACTGTTAGCATCATTCCGGATTGCCAACATTTCCATAAACATATCAAGAGATGAAACGCAATATTTGTTTGCAACTTCATTAAGTTCTTCACGGTTCCACTTATGTTGTGCAAATGTGCCGGAGGATAACAGCATAATAAAAAAAGTTATCAATATTCTTAAGTTCATTTTCAATAACCTTAGCTCAAATTTGTATATAACCGGTCCGAATTTGCACTTGCATGACAGATAAGCAGAACATTATCAATCGGTTACATCATAAGGCATTCCGCTGTATTTATGAACATATTTCAGCTCTCCTGCCTGAATGAAGCTGTGATTCATATGGTCACGTTCATCGAGTCCGATTCTCCTTACAACATCTGCCCATGAGTTAACATCGGCATATCTTTTAATAAACTCATTGGTAACCTTTTGTTCTTCCCATTCGGGATGCTCCCTGACCATATTGGCATAAACCCTTTCTGCATGGTTTTCAAACTCTGCATTGAACATAAATGCTCTTTTTGGATTAAACCAGACAACTAATTTTGCAAAAACGATGTAAAACAGAACAATGAAGAATGTAATAAAAGGAGACAGATACCATTTATCTTTCATCCCCTCTTCAGCCATCTTCTGATCAATGACCAGGAGATGTGTATATTCATTGTCCTGTGCTTCACGGGACCATTCTATGATCTCATTAAACTTCCTGACTTTTTTCAGTTTTTTGTACTGACGGGTCTGTTTCATATAATTTCTCATCTCCCAGGCCCGGTAAGGAATACTGGCCAGTATCTCCAGCAATTTTGCCTTGGAAAGAGTATTTTTTGACCCTGCAGTCAGATCCATAAACCAAAAGAATACCCTGGCGGAAAAGCTGTATTTATATGCCGGAGTATCAAGAGTATTCTGTTGTTCAAGTTTCAAATCAATTTTTGATTTTGTCATATATACCAAATAATTTATAATCCCTTTATTTGTGGTGCAATCTAAACAAAAATTCTTTTATGCAGATCTGAAAAATAAAAAAATTGATCCTAAAACCCATCCTTTAAAATCACTATTTTGGATCATGTAATTTTCAAGTTACCAGTCCGGCATTCGACATAAAAATATTAAATTTTTCTGTTTGACATTGATCAAAAGGTAAAAACATGCTGAAAATTTCAAACTATAGTCAGGCAAGATTCGGGAAAATAATATCTTTGCCATATTTAATAAACCCACAGTTTTTAATAAAAACTCAAAATCCGTAACAAAAAAATCAATCATATATGAAAATTACAAAAGTTGATGCTTTCCTGATGTCTTTTCCTATGCCTGAGCCGGTCGTCCTCCCGTTTTACGGAGGAGTGCGCACGATCCTGAAAAGAGACGCAATGCTGATTAAGATTGTTACAGACACAGGATTGGCCGGTTATGCTCCCGGACCTGCACATGAAAGGGCAGCCCGTGAGATTAAAGATGTTATTGGCCCCTTTCTTGAAGGAAGAGACCCGCGTGACTGGCAATCATTCAGTTTCAGAGGTAATCCTGACATTTCAAAAACTTATCATGCAGCAGAAATTGCCCTTATCGACCTTGTTGCCAGGTACGAAGGCTGTCCGTTGTCGGAGCTGCTCGGGGGACGTAAACGTTCATCAATAAAGCTCTATGGTAGTGCGGGGATGTATATGTCTCCTGAAAAATATGCAGAAGAGGCAGCTGCCATTGCCGGAATGGGATTTCCGGGTTATAAAATGCGGCCTGCCTCAGGGCCGGAAGATGACCTGCGGACTGTAGAGCTGATGCATAAAGCAGTTGGGAATACTACTGCCATCATGATCGATGCCCACACATGGTGGAGGATGGGCGACAAAAGCTATTCACCGGAAACAATTACCAGCCTGGCCAGGGAAATAGCTGCTTACAATCCCGAATGGCTTGAAGAACCCCTTCCACCGGAGGACCATCAGGCCTATCATCAACTGAGATCAAAAGGATATATAAAATTAGCATCGGGAGAACATGAGCAGGATCTGGAAGGATTTAAAAACCTGGTTGAAAACAAGGCTGTCGATTATCTGCAAATGGATGTCTGTTGCCAGGGGGGATTTGAAATGGGAAGTAAAATCTTCAAAATGGCAGAAAATTCGGGACTCAGATTTGCATTTCACAGCTGGGGCACCCTACTTGAGGTAATAGCTGCAGCCCAGATAGGAATATGCTGGCCGGAAAATGTTGTAGAATGGCTTGAATATCCCTGTTACTCAGGCAAGGGCAAACCTGGAATGTATCCGTTTCCTTTGTCTGACGAAATACTAAAAGAAAAGCCGGAAATTATCAATGGCTGCATGAAAGTTCCCGACACTCCCGGACTGGGCATTGAGATTAACGAAGAGGTAATTAACAAATACCCATTTATAAAAGGGCCATGGTCATTTTTTAAACTGGAATCACCTGCGGAAACTGTTGCCGTTACCGGTGACCACAGTGTAAAATGGATAGAAGGGTAAATCAATAAAAATTCATATGATGCAAAAACTACCTTTGATAAAAGAAATGCATGTAACACCAATTGCAATTACCGATCCTCCGCTGCTTAATGCAGCCGGTTTACATGCTCCTTTCGCATTAAGAACAGTTATAGAGTTAGTAACAGAAGACAATATTTCCGGAATAAGTGAAATTCCCGGCAGTAAATCAGTTAACGATGCCCTTTGTGGCATTAGCGATTTCATAATCGGAACAGACCCTTACCAGTTGAACCATATTTTTGAAATTCTTAAAACCAGTTTTTCTGATGAGGGTGACCAAAGAGGAGACCAGCCCTGGGATAAGAGAAAACTTGTTCATATATTCTCGGCAATTGAAGTAGCCTGTCTCGATATAATCGGAAAAGTTTGTAACAGGCCGGTGGTTGACCTGTTGGGCGGAAAATGCCGTGACCGCGTGCCTTTCTCAGCCTATCTGTTCTATAAAAAAGAGGGAGCCGGCGGGGAACAGGGTTTCAACAAATAT
>JAAYJR010000333.1 GCA_012522835.1 Bacteroidales bacterium | reverse complement strand
TTTATTATCGCCTTGCTTGGCCTGATTTTCAACAGTTGGTGGGGTTTGATAGGAATTGTACTGATCGCCACAGGATTATTTAAATTCTGTCTGATCTATGAACTGTTTAAAATATCAACAATAAAAAAGGAAAATAAATAATACTTTTTTATCTGTTCAGGTACTGTTCGTCATAATACTTCTGGTACTCACCTGATGTTACATTGTCGAGCCACTCTTCATTATTAAGATACCAGTCGATTGTTTTTTCCAATCCCTCTTCAAACTGCAATGATGGTTTCCAGCCAAGCTCATTCTTCAGTTTTGTTGCGTCGATAGCATAACGCAGGTCGTGCCCGGCCCTGTCTTTCACAAAGGTGATAAGCTTCTCAGATTCTCCGGCAGGCCGGCCCAGTTTTTTATCCATTATCCTGCAAATTACCCTGACAAGTTCAATATTCTTCCACTCGTTACCGCCTCCTATATTATAAGTCTGGCCTTTTCTGCCATGGTGGAATATGACATTAATAGCTGCAGCATGGTCCTCCACCCATAACCAGTCTCTGACATTCTCACCTTTGCCATAAACAGGCAGTGGTTTACTATGCTTTATATTATTAATAAAGAGAGGTATTAATTTTTCCGGAAACTGGTAAGAGCCATAATTATTTGAGCAGTTTGAAATTACAACCGGCAATTCGTAGGTATCATGGTATGCACGTACAAAATGGTCAGAGCCGGCCTTTGATGCTGAATACGGACTGTGGGGATCATACCTGGTTTGTTCAGTAAAAAGACCTTCCCGTCCCAGCGATCCGTAAACTTCATCAGTCGAGATATGGTAAAAAAGCTTGCTCCTGTAATCTTTCCAGATATGTCTGGCGGCATTCAGAAGATTAACCGTACCTGTCACATTAGTATATACAAATGCTGTCGGATTGGAAATTGACCGGTCTACATGTGATTCGGCAGCCAGATGGATAACTCCGTCAAACTTCCTCTCCTCAAAAAGTTTCATTATAAAATCACCGTTGGTTATATCTCCCTTAACAAATTCATAATTAGCTTTTCCCTCTAAATCTTTAAGATTGGCAAGGTTGCCTGCATATGTAAGTTTATCGAGGTTTACAATTTTATATGCAGGGTACCTGTTCACGAATAACCGGACGACATGCGAACCGATAAATCCGGCACCTCCTGTGATAAGGATATTCATTTGAAAATTGATTATTTATAAATTAATAATTTATAGCCCCCGCAGCCTTTTTCCCACTCCCAGGCTGAACGAAGTGTTTCTTCCAATCCGCTTAAAGCTTTCCAGCCTAGTTCCCGGTTGGCATAAGAGGTATCAGCCCATATTTTCTCAATATCACCTGCCCTGCGCCCGACAACGGTGTATTTCAGATTAACGCCGGTAGCTTTTTCAAATGTCCTGACCATCTCCAACACTGAGACTCCTTTCCCCGTTCCCAGATTAAATACCTCATAATTTTGCCTGTTTTTCCCGGCGAGCAGACGTTCAATTGCAACAACATGGGCTTTTGAAAGATCAACAACATTTATATAATCACGAATTGCAGATCCGTCGGGAGTATTATAGTCATCGCCAAATACATGCAGCTCATCACGAATGCCAGCAGCTGTCTGTGTAATAAACGGTACCAGGTTTTGAGGTACTCCTAATGGCAATTCCCCTATCAGGGCAGATGGATGTGCCCCCACCGGATTAAAATAACGTAGTGCAATTCCCTTCAGGACTGGATTTGCAGCAATTGTATCGCGTAAAATATCTTCATTCACCCGTTTAGTATTCCCGTAAGGAGATTCTGCATCTTTACGGGGTGTTGCTTCAGTTACCGGTAAATGATCAGGCTGCCCGTAAACAGTGCATGAAGAAGAAAACACAATATGCTGAACTCCAAATTTTAACTGGCATTCCAGTATATTCATCAGCGAAACAAGATTGTTGCGATAATACAAAAGGGGCTTTTCAACTGACTCTCCTACTGCTTTTGAAGCAGCAAAATGTATAATAGCGGAAATTCCTGAAACACGACCAAAAAAGTCTAAAGTAAGCTCCCGATCTGAAAGATCAAATTTTTCAAATAGTGGCCTTTTGCCGGTTATCTTTTCAATACTGTCGAGTACTTCAATACCTGAATTTGAAAGATCATCTACTACAACCACTTCATAGCCTGCCTGCAGTAATTCCACTACAGTATGAGAGCCAATATAGCCTGTACCTCCTGTTACTAAAATCTTATTCATGGTCGTATTCTTATCTAATATTCTGTAAATTTAAAAATTTATAACCAGTGTTAAATGATTTTCTCATCGTGGTTTTAATTTTTAAGCAATATTAATCCATACTTCACAGGATGTTTTGTTAATTTTACACTATAAATGAATTAATGTGAACATAGGCAAATATATAAAAGAGTTGTTGCAGGAGCATGATACAGTAATAGTTCCGGGACTGGGAGCCTTTGTCTCTGTATACAAACCGGCTTATTCCGATGATAAGACAGGAATATTGAACCCTCCTTCAAAAATAGTGTCATTTAATCAAAATATTAAAGACAACGGCGGCCTTCTGGTGGACCACATTGCCAGTATAGAACACATTTCTCATCGCAAAGCAGCAGGAAAATTAGAAAAGATCTGCGATGAAATTCTCTACAGGCTCGATAAAGGAGAGAATGTCACAATTGAAGATACAGGTACATTGCGGTATGATAAGAACGGGATATTATGTTTTGAACCTGCTCCCTCACTTAATTTTCTGGCAGATGCTTTCGGACTTGAACCAGTACCCCTAAATGATAAAAAAGAGGCTCTTCTCGTTGAGGACAATGCAACTTTGAGAACTAAAAATATAAATGACCAGCAAAAGGAGTTGGTTAATTCAATTGATAAACCAGGTCAGTCGCAAAGTTATGGACTTCCACTGCCTGAACCCCGGGAATCAGAAGATGAGTTGAGAGGGTCCGGATTACACAGATTCATTTTCTGGTCATTAATAGTGATAGTACCGGCAATATTAATAACATTGGGTATATATCTGTTCAGAAAGAAAAGATCAATCACTTCCCATCCTATAGAAATTATAATTGAACCTGCAACCCCCGTTACTGAACCATATAATGAACAGTCGTCTGTTGTACCTTCCGACACAGCAAAAACAGATACGGTAAAAGCAGATTCATCATTAACTGAAATTACTCAAATAACTGATACTGTCGGGACCGACGCCTATATAACTCCTGTCAGATCTGAATATTATCTTATTGGAGGCAGTTTTAAAAAAGAGGAGAATGCCAAAAAATATTTTCAACAGATGAAAGAGAAGGGCTATGAACCTTTTCATCTTGAAAAGAAGGGTAATTTTTATATTGTAGGGATAGGCATATTCGACACTGAAAGAGAAGCTTTTATTGCACAGGCAAACTTTATAGATAAATATCCCGACTCAGGTGCCTGGGTATTGATTCCGGAATAAACATTTATTATCAAATAAACTAAACCATAATGTTAGATTTAGGATTTGTAAGCGCTATTCTTGCAGAAAAAAATTTCACAGAAGTTATTGAGTTTGCTTCCGAAAACCAGTTTAAATGTGTTGAAATGATGTGCTGGCCGAAAGGAAAAGCCGAACGCCGCTACGCCGGTGTAACCCATATTGATGTTGATAATATTACTGAAACAGAAATATCGCACATCAAAGCTTCCCTTGAGATGAATAATATATACATCTCAGGACTGGGTTATTATCCCAATCCGCTTGACCCGGACAAAAAACAGGCAGAAATTTTCATAGAGCATATCAGGAAAGTGATAAAAACAGCGGCCAAACTAAAAATACCTGTTGTAAATACATTTATCGGCCGTGATCCTTCAAAAACGACAGAAGAAAACCTGATATCCTTTAAATCTGTCTGGCCCGGAATCGTAAAGACCGCCGAGGAAAATAATGTAAAAATAGGGATCGAAAATTGTCCTATGTTTTTTACAAAGGACGAATGGCCGGGTGGTAAAAACCTGGCAATATCACCGGCTGTCTGGGAAAAAATGTTTGAGATAATTCCCAGTTCTGCTTTCGGGCTTAATTATGACCCTTCACACATGGTATGGATGCAGATGAATGAGGTGAAACCAATATATGAATTCAGAGAGAGAATTTTCCATGTTCACCTCAAAGATGTTAAAATAGACCGTGAGAAACTCGACAGAGTGGGTATTATGGCTTATCCCCTTGATTATCATACTCCAAAAATACCGGGACTGGGGGATGTTGACTGGAGGGGATTTTTCTCTGCATTAACATCTGTCAGGTATCGTGGACCTGTATGCATTGAAGTTGAAGATAAAGCTTTTGAAGGGTCACCAAAGGATATTGAAGCTGCCCTGATTACCAGCCGGAATTTTATTAAACAATTTATTGCCTGATAATTAGGGGTATATGTCTGTTTTTAATACAAACAGTTCACTCTTGTCAATAATGGACGTCATTTTTGGAACCTTCGACTTTTATTCTGGGAGGGTAATTGACGATTAAAAAAATAAGGGGGCATATAAATCGCGAAATATGCCCCCGGTTTTGGTTACGCTGCTACATAAGAAAAAACTTCTTCGAGCACATCCGGATAAATCTCTTTAAAATTTAAATAACACCAATCATGAAGTTCTCTGACCTCAGACGGCTCTAACCAGTTAATGCACTTAACCAGTTCTTTTCTGAACAATTGTCTGCTAAAACTTACTTTTGGTAAAATTACTTTTGCGTAATCCAGCATGGCATGTAAGTTGAATTGTTATTAATACGGTATTAATATAACATCAATTTTTAAATTTAAGTGTGTCCTTTAGGGGGGTTTAACACTAATTAACATTTAATGCCAATTTGTCTTTTTATATGGATCTGAATAATTGAAGGTTACATTTTAACCCTTAACAGTCATTAAAAAATTTTAACATGATGTTCAAATTTTCAAGATCATACTTTCAGAAAAATCTTCGTTTATTGTCAGGACATGCCCCTGATCTTATTCACAAATTTCTTAATTGAACCTGTAAAATCAGAGTCTTGTTTGAGAGCATCAATAAATGCACTGCCTACTATTGCACCCTGTGCATAGTTACAGGCATTTTCAAAAGTAGCTCTGTCTGAAATTCCAAAACCTATCAAACCGGGATTTTTCAGTCTCATACCTTGCAACCGCTGAAAATAATCGATACTAAAATCCTCAGATTTTTTCCCTGCACCTGTGGTGGATGCTGAAGAGACAATATATATAAATCCTTTACTGGCACTGTCAATCTGCACTATTCTTTCAGGCCTTGTATTAGGTGAAACTAGCAAAATATTATATAAGTCATAATTGTTGAACAACTCAGAATAATTTTGTTTGTACTCCTCCAACGGCAAGTCGGGCAAAATAATTCCGTCTATTCCTGTCTCTTTGCATTTAGTGCAGAAAGCTTCAACCCCGAACTGGATTACAGGATTAGTATAACCCATAAGAATCAGGGGAATATTAACCTTTTCCCTGATATCCTCCAACTGTTTAAAAAGTACCCGAAGGCTCATTCCGTTTTTCAGGGCAATGTTATTACTGTATTGCAGTGTAGGGCCGTCGGCAGTAGGGTCAGAGAACGGCATACCAATTTCAATCAGGTCAACTCCGTTATCCTGCAATTCACAAATTATTTTTACTGTATTATCCAGTCCGGGAAATCCGGCAGTAAAATAAACTGAAAGGATATTTTTATTTTTCTTTTCAAAAAGTTGGTCAATTCTGTTTTGCATGTGAATAGAACTTAGAAATTAAAATCCAAAATATTTCAGATATGTTTCCATATCTTTATTTCCGCTTCCGGAAAGGTTAATAACATTTATATCATCTGCACCAGCCTCAATTTTTTCCAGGGCAGCCAGTGCGTGTGCCGATTCAAGAGCAGGAATAATACCCTCTTTTTTAGTCAGCAGTAAAGCAGCCTTCATCACTTCATCGTCGGTTGCTGAAATATACTTTGCCCTGCCTCTCTCATACAGGAAAGCGTGCAGGGGTCCTATGCCCGGATAATCAAGGCCTGCAGAGACAGAGTATGGTTCGGTAACCTGGCCGTCTTCATTCTGCATGAGCACTGTGCGGCTTCCATGCAGTACCCCTGGTGACCCTACCAGTAAAGTAGCAGCTGTCTCTCCTGAATCTATACCTTTACCAGCTGCTTCCACCCCGATAAGCTCCACCTCTTCATTTTCAAGGTAATGATAAAAAGCACCGGCTGCATTACTGCCTCCACCCACACATGCAATAATTCTCGTGGGATTGGGATTGCCTGTTTTTTCCTGAAGCTGAAGTTTCATCTCTTTACTGATAACCGATTGAAAGCGTGCCACCATATCCGGATAAGGGTGGGGCCCGACAACTGACCCTATAATATAATGTGTGTCATCAGGATGGCAGATCCAATCGCGCATAGCCTCATTGGTGGCATCTTTTAAAGTCTGGTTGCCACTATAAACCGGAATCACTTCTGCCCCAAGCATTTTCATTTTTTTTACATTTGGAGCCTGTCTCGACACATCAAGGGCTCCCATATAAATCACGCACTTAATTCCTTTCAGGGCACAAACTGTAGCAGTTGCAACACCATGCTGTCCGGCACCTGTTTCAGCAATAATTCGGGTTTTCCCTAACTTCTCAGCAAGCAGAATTTGTCCGATGGTATTGTTAATCTTATGAGATCCTGTATGATTAAGGTCTTCACGCTTTAAATATATCCTGGTTGAATAATGTTCCGACAGCCGTGCTGCATAATAGAGAGGCGATGGCCTTCCTGCATAATCTTTTAAAAGATTTTCAAATTCGCTTCTGAAAGCATCTGATTCTATAATCTCAATATACCGCCTTCTTAATTCATCAATATTTGGGAACATCATCTCGGGTATCCACGCCCCCCCGAAGGAACCGTAATATCCCTTTTCATTTACATGGTAGTTCATATAACTTATTTAAAAAAAAATTTAGTTTTTCAATATTTTTAATTCCGGGTTCATTTTCAAACCCGCTGTTAACATCAATACCGAATAATTCCGGGTGACTTATCTCCTGTATAATTTTTGCATCAGACGGGCCTATTCCCCCACTTAAAAAAAAGGGTACTTTGCCGCTATATCCTGCCAGAATTTTCCAGTTGAATTTTTCACCCGATCCTCCGGGCAGATCTGACTTTGTATCAAAAAGAAAAAAGTCAGTTGCACCCTCATATTCTTTAAGAATGCTGAACTCAAATTTATCATGCAGGTTAATGGCTTTTATCACAGATAATCCCTTATTTCTCAATTTAAAACAAGTTGCAGGATCTTCATTTCCGTGAAGCTGTACAAATTTAAAGCTATATCTGTTGATTATATCGGTAATATTCTCAATACCGTAATTTACAAAAACAGCCACCTTCTTCTTAGTAGTCTCAAACAGCCCCTCTTCAGGCGGGTCGCCAACATATCTCTTTGATCCGGGATAAAAAATAAATCCAAAATAATCAACTGGTAACTGTTCGAGATCTGTCCTGTTTGACCTCTGCTTTATGCCACAGACTTTTATGCTGATTTTTTTATTCATAATTTCTCAATAAACAGTTTACATGAAAGGCCAGGATCACTACTTCTCATAAAATTTTCTCCTATAAGAAAACCTCTGAACCCATATTTTTTAAGGTATTTAATATCCTGCGGACTTGAAAGTCCGCTTTCAGATATCTTCACATATTTATCAGATATTTGTCCTGATAGTTTTACTGATGTATCAATATCAACCTTAAAAGATTTCAGATTACGGTTATTTATACCAACAATATCAATAAAATCATTAAGCATACAGAGTTCTTCTGAATCGTGTATTTCCATTATCACCTCCATTCCAAGACTTTTTGCCTCTTTAGCAAATAATTCAGCCTTCTCTTTAGTCAGGCAGGCGGCAATCAGCAAAATCACATCTGCCCCGGATGCTTTTGATTCATATACCTGGTATTGATCTATAATAAAATCTTTTCTCAACAGAGGTATATCCGGATTAGTTTTACGGGCTTTTCTCAAATTATCAAGAGACCCCCCAAAATATTCAGAATCGGTTAAAACCGACAGGCCGGCAGCTCCTGCATTTACGTAATCCATAGTAACTTTCTCCACTTTGTTAACGACATTTATCGCCCCTGCAGAGGGAGAGCGTTGTTTAAATTCTGCTATAATACCGGAAGACTCCAAATCCAGAAGTGACGATTTCAGAGAGTTGCATGGCCTGTTAAACAACCGCGACATTTTTAACTGTTCAACAGTCACTTCTCCTTTTTGCCGGAATACCTCACCGGCCTTAGTTTCTGTTATTTTTTTCAGGATATCCATACAATTAATAATTTGTAACCCCCCGGAATTTCTGCATTGCCCTTCCGCTCAATAAGGATTCTTTTGCCATACCAACACACTCAGTCAGCATTTTTTCGGGAAATACCAGATTAAGCGCTATTGCAGCATTTGCAATTACCACATCATTTTGAGCTTTTGTGCCCTTACCCTCCAAAATATTCAAAAATATTCCGGCTGCCTTTTCAATTGTATCACCGCCATATATACTCTTCGGGTCGATTTTTTCCAGACTAAAATCAGCTGGTGAAAAATAGCCCTCGTTACTGTTACCTGCAAAATGGGTGTCTGTAGTCAGCGACACCTCATCATAACCGTCAACACTGTTAATTATAAGATACCTCAGGTCAAGTGTTTTATAAACTGCTTTATACTGCCTGAATACCTCATCGTTATTTACACCAAGCACCTGGTACCTGGGGAACGAGGGATTGATCATAGGACCCAGTATATTAAAAAAGGTCTGAACTTTCAAAGCCTTGCGGACCGGAGCAATATGTTTCATTGCAGGATGAAACAGTGGTGCATGCAAAAAGCAAAAGTTATATTTTTCAAGCTCGGTCTTCAGTTTTTCAGGGTCATTGCTAAACTTATAGCCCAAAACTTCAAGAAGATTTGAAGAACCACTGACAGATGAAACAGCATAATTACCATGTTTTGTGACATTCACCCCGGCTCCGGCAATAATAAAACAGGCGAGTGTTGATATATTGAAAGTTTTCTTTCCGTCACCTCCTGTGCCAACAACATCAACTGCATTATAGTCCGACAGGTCTGTAAAAAGGCTTAACTCAGCCATAGCCTCCCTGAAGCCGGCAAGTTCTTCCCCATTAACAGGACGCATTTTATAAACAGTAAGAAATGAGGCAAACTCAATTTCACTGTACACACCCATTCCTATCTTTAACATGGTGTCGCGAGCTTCTTCCCTGCTAAGAGTATTTCCTTCGAACAGATATTCTAAAATTGTCTTCACTTGTTAAAATTTTATAATTAATAAAGATTTGAAAAATGTTAGTTTTATGAATTTATCCAGTTTTCAATTATTTTTCCACCAAGAGGGGTCAGTACCGATTCAGGATGAAACTGGACTCCCTCAACATTGTATTCCTTATGTTTCACAGACATTATCATGCCATCGTTGTCAATTGACGTAATCTCCAGACATTCAGGCATATTTTCTTTATCTATTATCCATGAGTGATATCGTCCGGCTTCAAACGAATCCGGTATTCCCTTAAAGAGAACTGACTTATTCCCAGTTGTATTCACCGGGGTGGCAACACCATGAAACACTCTCTTAAGATTAATAAGCTGTCCCCCGAAAACTTCCCCAATAGCCTGATGTCCGAGGCATACTCCGAGGATACTCTTATATGGTGCAAATATCCTGATGATCTCAGTGAGTAATCCTGCCTCCCCTGGCAGGCCGGGGCCGGGCGAAAGAATAATTTTATCATACCCGCTGATCTCATCCATATTCACTTCATCATTTCTTGCCACTTTTACAGGTAACCCTGTGATTTTTTTTACTGCATGCACAAGATTGAAGGTGAACGAGTCATAATTATCAATAACTATTAGCTTCATCTGATTTCAATTTATTGTTCCGGCCATCTCAATTGCTTTTTTGAGTGCAGCCAGTTTATTATTAACTTCCTGTAATTCATTCTCCTCCCTGGAGTCAGCAACAATACCTGCACCTGCCTGATAATAAAGTATATTGTTACTACTGAGGAAGGATCGTATCATAATTGCATGATTCACTGTACGGTCAAAACCAAGATACCCTATACAGCCTCCGTAATATCCCCTGTTTTGATTTTCATATTTATCAATTAACTCCATCGCCTTATATTTGGGTGCTCCGGATAGCGTTCCGGCAGGAAAGGTTTCACCCAAAACTTTTATCAGGTTGGTATTTGCAGGCAATTCCCCTGATACCTTAGAGACCAGATGAATTACATGTGAATAGAACTGAATCTCACGATAGGTCTCTACTTTAACGTTTTCTGCATTTCTGCTCAGGTCATTACGGGCCAGGTCAACAAGCATAACATGTTCTGCATTTTCTTTCGGGTCTTTGCTCAACTGTTCTGCAAGCTCCCTGTCCCTTTCATCATTTCCTGTTCTTCTGAAAGTCCCTGCAATTGGATGAATAAATGCTTTATTGTTTTGTATCCTGATTTGTGCCTCCGGACTAGATCCAAAAATTCTGTAAGTGCCATAATCAAAATAAAAGAGGTATGGCGAAGGATTTACAGACCTGAGGGCCCTGTAAACATTAAAGTCATCACCTTCAAACTTCTGGGAAAACTGGCGGCTTAGCACTATTTGGAAAACATCACCACGGAAGCAGTGTTCTTTTCCCCTGGTAACCATCTCCATGTACTGATCATCAGTAATATTTGAGATCTCGGTTTCCAACGGCTGAAAACCGGAAGTCGTAAAATTCAGATTTACCAGCAGGTGGTGAATGTAATCCATCTGGGAGGTTTCTCCATCAGCAAGATTCTCAATAATGGTTATCTGGTTTTTATGATGATTAATTGCGACTGTATATTTATAAAAACAATATTTTACTTCAGGTATCTGATAACCTTCCTTTTTCTCTGACCTGAAATTTATTTTCTCAAAATATTGCACAGCATCAAAGTTGATATAGCCGAACAATCCGTTGGCAGGCAACTTCTCATCATGAGCTTCTGCATCAAACATATTAAAAAAGGAATCTAACTCATCAGATAAGGTCCTTTCTTCTGAAAGTTCAAACATCTCCTTACCCGACCCTGTTATCTCTTTGGTCACTGCACCGTTATTAACCGTAAAGCAGGCAGCAGGACTAAAGCAGACAAAAGAAAATGCATTTTCGTGTCCGTGGTAATCTGAGCTTTCCAGCAGTATTGCCTTTGGGTAAAGCTTTCTTAATCGCAGGTAAATGCTTACCGGGGTGACTGTATCTGCCAGGATCTTTCTTACAACTGTCCTGTAATTTATTTTTTCCATAATTTATCAACTTAATTTATTCGAAAAAAAAACGGCCCACCGTGATCCGATGAGCCGTTTTTCTGATAATGACATACCACTGCTTCTTCTCACTGTTCGTGTAAAAAGTTGTTATGCCACCACCAGGTTATATTTTGTAAATGTTTCATTAAAATCGTTATTAAAAAAAAAGCCTGCTCTTTGAGGAGCAGGCCTTGTAAAATTAATATTTTAAAAATATCAATATGGCTATAAACTCCTCACTTCAGTTATGAAGACCCCACCAGGAAAGCCATATTGTATTTATTTTTGTAACCATAGAATTTTATTTACTGTCAAATGAATAAAAAAATTTCCATATTTTAAATAAAAAAAACAAATTTTTTGCTGTGTTACCTGTTTTTTAACATTTTATTGTGCCAGAGTAAACCTGAAGCTTACTCCCACATTAGTGTTAGATGTTGGAAATGAAAGTGATGTAAATGGATTATTAAGTACTTTATCAAAGAACAACCTAAGCTGGAATCTGTCACTCAGCATATAATCCGCTGTCGTTTTAATTGTAAATGCACTTTGTCCTGCAGTTATCTGGTCATCATTTTCAACTATTTTCCTTAGCAAAGTTTTATTTTTCCGATAAGAAAGATCAGCTCTGAGGTTAAGGTCATTTGAATAGGCCTGTTGAGAGTTTTTCGTTTTAATGATCAGGTCCATCTGGGTAAACCTGTACCCTGCCCCTATTGTATATTCATTACTTAATACCTCAATGATCTGGTTGTTTGCAAACGAAAGAGTAAGATTTCTGGAACGTTTGATCTCTCCCCTGGTTGTAAGATCACTGAGCCACATAATATCCATATTAATCAGTGGACTGAATGTTTCCATGATATTCACCGAATTAAAATCATACGGTGTAATAAAATTATTTGCAATATCCCTGACATAACTGAATCCGTCATTTTGCTCAAAATAATTCAGGTTTGTAATAAAGGATCCTACATTATAGCTTGAGCGGTATGCATGTGTAAAATTAAGTGATCTCATTATCCTGTTAAGTCCGGGTATTTTGGAGACCATACCTTCATACTGTATTCTCCAGTTAGGCCTTATAAATTTAATGGAAGGGAACAGTCCCAGTGAAACAGTTCGCGGGTCTTTATTCTGATAAGCGGCCAAAAAGGCAGGTACAAGCACCTCTACCGAATTTGGACCATATCCTTCAGGGAAGCCTGTTTCAGGATTTACAGCACCGGGATCATAATTAAAGGCAGGATTTGCAACCCTTTGGGATGCAAGCCTTTGAGCAATTATCAACCTGTAATCTTTCATATTTTCAAAAGCCTCAGATTGATGAACTTCTCCTTTTCCCATAGCAAAAAAGGCAGTACCCCAGGTGAAGGTAGACATTGAAAAGTTTCCGGTTTCGCTGAAACTGTTTGCTATAAAATCCCTGTCAAATGGATCATAATTATAGAATTCAGTTATATTTTTGGAGAACGACCTGTCGGCAGTAACATCTATGCGCAGGTCAGGCAAAGGTTCAACAGTGGCACGAAGGGAAATGCGTTCATTTTTTGTAAAAAGGTATGGCATATTCAGGAGAGAATCGGTCGTCACCCAGCCTTTTGCAGCAGCCCGTTTAGCAAAGTTATAATTCTGCCATCCCATCAGGAAAGGCATTCCGGGAGCAAAGCTGGTCCCTATATCATTTCCGAACATATCATATCCGGGATTATAATCACCGGCACCAAAAAGGCGGGGTTCAGGAAGATACCCGGGCAATACCGTTCCGCCATTAACACTGTAATTGACAGATATTGTACGCACACCTATAAGCATTCTGGTAGTAAGGTCAAGCAGATCCTTCATAAAGGACTGGTCACCGGGTTTCCCTGTCACGGTGATCTTTGCCTGCGGGGCATCAGCGACCGGGGTGAACTCAATTTTGTTTGCATCAACAACATTCAGGTTACCTCTTACCGGTTCACCTTCCGGATTGACAACAGCGACCCTGACTTTTTTAGTATTCAGTTTGTGCTCAACAGCCTGGGGTTGTCCTGCGGCGAGTTTAACAGTTGACTCAAAGGTTTTTTCTTCAGGAGGTGGCGTTTCAGCAGTCTGTTCCTGTGCAGTACCTCCTCCATACCTTCTGTTCAGACTGTATCTGCTCCTGCCTGTCCTGCGAAACTTCTGATTCAGCTCCTGAAAGTATGGTACCTTATTATATAATGTTTGAAGGTTAACATTACCGGTAAGCTGAACATTCCGTGAATTTTCCACACGGTTACCCAGTCTTATGGTATCGGCAGTTACCGGTCCGGCCTGCCAGTTGTAGGTTCCCTGGTAACGCAAAGATGAACTGACAAAATTCAATAATTTAATACGGTTTATGGGAATTGTGTAGTTAATATTAATATTATGGTTATAAAGTGTAGGCCTTCCCATATTAAACAGATTGGTCATTATTGAGTCTTTCAGCATCTGGTACTCATCCATGTCACGGTTTATGCGACCTGCCGGTTCGTCTATCCGCGAAGTGCCCACTGATGAGAAATCGACCTTCAGGGAACGGGTAAGGTCATATCTCAGATCAAAATATCTGCTCCACAGAAAATCCTTTTCATAGGTCGCCGGAAGAATAAAATCAGGATTAGTAATATTACGTGTCTGTATCTCATGATATCTCCTGGTCAGGTCAGTCCTGTATGAAATCTGCGTAGGTAAAGGATAAAAATTAAAATCTCCCAGTAATTTAAGAGGCCCTTTTTTCAAAAAATCCACGCTGTTAAATGGCTGCACCAGCTTCGGCCTGCTTGAATAGTTATAAGAGAACATGCCTCTGTACAATTTGTCAAGATTATACTCAGTGTTAATATTTCTCTTAAATATTTCATTATATGAATAGGATAGTGAAAAATTCTCCGGATCCCAAAGGTGGGTTTTGGTTTTTTCACGTTGTGGTTCAACTCTTACATTTGTAAAGTTGATACTTTTCCGTGTTACCAGGTCTTGTGAAATAAATTTAATAGAATCTCTTAAATTGCTTGTTTCAGCCCTTTTCAATGATTCATCCAGTTCAATATCAGGTTCCAGGGGATTGTACTTAGGATTTGCCACACTTCTTGAATAACCGTAATATAACGGAAGTCGTACACCCGCTTTTTCCGGGAAAAATTTCCCCAGCTCAAGAGAGGAAGCCACATCTATTTCATGAAGATCCTCAAGCTGGCGGCTGTTTATATTCTGGCTGAGGCTTCCAAATCCTGAAGAGCGGGTACGTCCAGCAACAGTAATACTGCCAAGGTCAGCCAGTCTGGTGGTTACCCTGGCATTTGCTGCCCAGCCTCCATCTTCATCAAAATCGGTCAGCCTCATTTCATTGATCCACACCTCCACTGATTTCGGCCCTGTGTTTAGCTGTCCCCTCTTATGGCGGATACCCATCATCACAACCTGCACATTCCCAAGATTAGGGGTTCCCTTTATCTTCACCCTGTTTTTATCTTTATTCCATCCACGGTGCACTGACTCATAGACATCCTGCATGTTAATGACAGATCCTGCCCTCCTTACCTCATCATTACGTTCAAGTTTAAGATTGGTAAATATCTCAAGAGGAATATCAAGCCGGTTCTCATCAGGCCATACCACATACCGGTCGCTCTCTATCTCACCATTGTATCTTCCGGGAGGAGTAAGCTTCAGGGGAACCTCATATTCATAATAGTTATAATTATAATCTGATCCCATCCTTATAAAAAAATGCAGTTCATCGTCATTAAGTGGATACTCTTCAATCTCTTCGGCATGCACCTCAACTTTCAGGCGTTTATATCTCCTGAAATCCATATAAAGAGGTTTATAGGCAGCCCTGGCATCTCCCTGTTCCAGCTCGGTTACCTTAAGTACCATAGACTGCTCATTTAATTGTCTCAGCTGTGGGTTTGTCGGGTCTATTACCCTGGTTATACCGGGAGGCAGAATGTAATTAACCGGCTCTCTGCTTCCGTTTTCTTCAATATTGACTGCAGAAACATCAAAATTTACATTTGGCGAATTTACACCTTCTTCCCCAATCTCCCTGGTATAGCGGCGCCAGTCAGCCCTTACCAGGTCCATCGTGGCAAAGCGTAATATCGCCGGCTCTTCAAATCCGCGCAAATAAACCCTTAGAAAACGAATTGATTTAAAATCACGTATATTCCCGATTATCTGGTCCGGATCTCTCACAGGAATTTTAAACTGATACCATTTTATATCCCCGATCTGTCCGTTTTTCAACTTAACCCGGCTCTCTTTAATATCGGTTATATAGTTTTGTCCGAGCTGCATATCACTCTTTCTGAGGCTGACTTTATACTGATAATAACGTTCATACTCATTCAGTGTATTATCATTATTTATATCTTCAATATCAGGTATCGTTGATGCAGAGGTAGGATAGGATTCAGGCGACATCTCAGTAGTGGGAGAATTTCCGTCGGGACCGTTAAATCTTTTATACCTTTCCAGGATAGTCAATTCGCCCTGGTCATAGTCAGTGCCACGGAAATAGTGGAAATTATCGCCGGAAGGGTCTGAATAAAATTTTTCAAAAACATCATCATAAACCAGGTTTCGTAACTGATCAAGGTAATCACTGAAAAATGACCTTTCATCTTCATCTCCCAAACCGTCGAAACCGATATCCTGGTATTCCCTTGATTCGGGATTATTGTCAAATGCATTTACAAGTGATTGTAATGTCGACACCCTTCCCCAGGCGGTTGTATCTACATTATCTACAAGATCGTTAACAGGAAGGCCGTTTTCAAATGATTTTTGGCCGTCTCTGAGTATATCTTCTGAAATATCGCCGAGGTTGAAATAGAGATCACCCCCTGAATGCTGATTAAGTGAGTCATATACAAATGGATCCATCACCCAGAACTCAATAAATTCTATATTTGATGTTTCAAAGTCACTGGTTTCAATTTTTCGCATTATCCCACCCCATCTGCTTTGTGGATCAGCAAGTGTTCCGTCAGGATTGACACCTGCAGAGTAATTGCCCGGACTGGTATCATAGTTATATGGTCCGCGTTCTTTTGGATAAAATGCAAGATCCAGGACCGGAATATTTGTCGGTTCCCCCCGTGGTGTCTCTTTTGCAGGAAAAATTTCCTGTTCAAATACTTCCCTCACAAAATGATTTGACTGAAGATCTTTGTCATTTTTTATATGATCGGGAGTCAGGCTCGTGTTCCTGAGAAGAAGGGGGTCTATAATGTACCAGGCCAGCAGTGCACGATTAAACCCATTTTCAGGTGTGTTAGTCAGGTTAGCCTCCGGGAAAAGATTATCCTGAAACTGGGGAGTACTTGCCAGCACCCATGATTGTCTTGCTTTAAGGTCCATGGAGGTTTTTGTGCCTTCAAAATCGTCAATATAAGCATTTCCGCTCTTCTCAATTACATTTGAATGGCCGGGAATTAACTGGGCAATTTCACCTTCAAAATCGATGGATGAAGGAGTATTGGTGCTGTAAAAAGGGAGTGCATCAACAATTTTGGTTAATAACATATTCTGCTTTGTCCACCGCGTATCAAAACCGACCATAAGGTTAGAAATAGGATCTTCACCATAGTCCACTTTCTGGGTAAGAGGCCGTTCATGCATATAAAGGGCTGTTGCACCAATATTGAAGTTATCTGAAAAAGCATAATTGGCATGCGTACCCAACAATGTTTTTCGCTGCATGGTAAAAAGATCTTCACTTTCTGTCGAAACCTGGATAGGTGTTCCCGCTTCCAGGAGGGCCTGGTTAATAATTCTGACCTGGCCAAGGGTATAATCAACTGTATAATCAATATTTTCGGTCAGCTCACGGCCTCCTGCTGTAACCTTGACAGACCCTTCAGCAAGATTTAATGCACCCAGCATAATATCAGAGCTAGATGCCCCTTTATAGGAGCCAACCAGCCTGAATTTATTGTGCTCAGCATCCTGGGCTGCCAGTATCTGGGTGGAATCATATAGAGAAGAGAACACATACTTGTCGATCAGGGCAGGATCTTGAATCGAGTCAGCGAGAACCTTCCCGAATGGTTCAAGAACAGGGAATATTATCCTGCCTCTTCCTGAACTGACTGTTATTCCTTCGATATAGTCGAATAAACCGTCCTTATAAGGATCAAGCTGTTTGTTCAACTTATCGAGATTCATAACTTCGAGAAGGATATGTCCGTTTAACCTTCCTTCCGGTAAATAGTTGATATAGGTTCCGGTTGAATCATTTTGATAAACAATATTGAGGATAAACTCATCATTAGTCAGCTGATAGGTATCGAGATTGTAAATATTTTTCATCATCAGGTCCCACGTGGGCAGGCCAGGTGAAAGGTTAGTGCCCTTTATAAGTTTAAGGACCAGAGTCTGAGGTGCCTCTACACCATCAGTTGAAAACTCACCAACCTGAAAAATCTGTCCGTTTGACGTATAGCTGAAGGCCACTGCCAAAACCTCGTCAGAGTTTAATGATGTATTTAACGAAATATAACCAAGCCGTTCATTAATAGTATATTCTGAAGGCGAAAGTTTCCTGGCCTGGTCAATTTTCTCAAAATCCTGTCCCCCGACAAAACCGGGACTAAACTGAGCCATTACTGAAGTAACCTGCCGTGAATCCCGTATTCCGTTGTAGGTATTGGTCATCTCATAATATAACCGGTTTGCATTGTTGTGAGGAAAAACATTCTCAGGATAAGGTAATCCCATATTTTCCTGGAAGTCAGGTACCTCATTATAAATATGAGGATCATGTTCCCCCAAATCCTGAAATGCTATTATATTTCGGGATTCATTGAAATTACTGGATTTATTGGTCACCCAGACCTCAATTTTATTTATTGTGACAGATGACAAGGGAACAGCGGTATTCTGAAGCCACTTATCATAATTATTTCTAAAATATTGAGAAAGGAAAAAATGTCTGTTTGCGTCGTAATCAGCAGCAGAAATCTCAAAATTAGTAACCTGGGCACCTCCTTCTGTTTCTACAGTTTGAGTTTCACCCTTATGCTGTGAAAATAAAGTAGTAAGCGTCAGTCTTCCGAATTGCATTTCTGTTTTTACTCCGAACAGATTGGATGCACCAGTGATCAATGTCCCGTTCAGGGGCAGCGACACATTGCCAGCTTCAATTCTCTTTATTATTTCATCTTCATCACCGGTATATTCAAGGTTCATTTTATTCTCATAGTCGAAGGTAGCCTCCGTGTTATAGTTAACACGCATATTCATTTTAGTCCCAATCTGTCCCATAACATTCATCTGGATCTTCTCATCGAAATCAAATGCCGGGACTTTTCTTAACCTCTCTGGTATAGCAGGATTTTCAGTTGCATTCATCTGGTAACCGAAACTCACCTCAACATAACCCTGGGGCTGGATATTAACCGTATTCCCTCCGAAAATACGATTAAATGCCTCTCCTCCTATTGTAAGTTTGGGAATTAAGGATCCTCTTTGCTCCAGATATTCTAAGTTACTTCGTTGCCTCCAGTAATCCTTAATCGACTGTTCGAAATCATGATTTATATAATTTTCCAGAGACATAGTCTGCGGCAGGCGGTAATTTAATTTCCCCACCTTTTCATAAAAGATATATTGCCCTGTCTCCGGATCATACTCTATTTCGTAATTGATATTATCCGGTTTATTTAAAAAAATATTAAGTGAATCCTGACTGGTATGTCCGAATGCGGGCTGGTCTTTAAACGGGTAGGGTAAATTCCCGGTTGTATCAATCCGCACTGTATCCTGAAATTGCAGGTAATCAGAATTTAACTCCGTTGCATAGCTGTTTCCGCATATTGCAAGCATGGAGAAAAGTATATATAAGGTATATTCTCTTTTCAATATTCGAGCCAGTTCCATTCCAGTTTATAACCTTTTTAACGCTTGTTTGATCACACTCTCGAGTGACGCTTCCGGATTTTCACGGATAATTTTTGATACGGCGTTTTCAGCATCTTTCTTTGCGAAACCCAGCATGACTAATGCAGATAACGATTCTTTTTGAAGAGTATTGTCCGCAGATAATAAAATTTGGCTGCTATCAGTATACTGTGATAATTTATCTCTGAGGTCTATTATTATGCGCTGTGCAGTTTTTGAGCCTATCCCTTTTACTGAAGTAAGAACTTGTGTATTCCCGGAAGCCACAGCCGCTCTTATTTCGTCAGCGTTCAATGAAGAGAGCATCATTATTGCTGTTCCTGCCCCCACACCGTTTACAGATATCAGGTTTCTGAACAGGTCCCGTTCACTCTTTTCTGCAAATCCGTAAAGGATCTGTGCATCCTCACGAACAACCTGGTGAATCAGTAAACGGGTATTCTTCATCCCGTTTATCTTACTGTATGTACTTAAAGAAATATTTATAAAATATCCAACACCACCTGTTTCAATAACGACACTTGCCGGTTTCAGGTCGGCTATATCTCCCCGGATAAATTCGTACATCGACTAAAAAATTTAATAATTGTTATCCTCTGCTGACTCGATATCAATACTTTCATCCTCCTGATTCGAATTGATATCATATTTTTTCAACGGATTTTTAGATATCTCCGCGTGTATCTGCCGGTTCTTAAAAATGTCAATAGCCAGATAGAGGGCTTGTCTGAATGAATCAGGAGATGCTTTACCTTCTCCCGCTATCGCAAATGCAGTGCCATGCGCAGGAGAAGTACGTACAACAGGCAGTCCGGCAGTATAGTTAACCCCGCTTTCAAATGAAGCCAGTTTGAAAGGAATCAATCCCTGATCATGATACATAGCCAGGATGGCATCAAATTTCCTGTAATCATCAGAGCCAAAAAAGCCATCGGCAGGGTAAGGCCCTAATGCAATTATCCCCTCACTTTTAGCCTGTTCGATGGCAGGAATTATTATCTCTTTCTCTTCAGTGCCAAGCAAACCGTTATCACCTGCATGAGGATTAAGCCCAAACACTGCGATACGGGGTTTAATAACTGCAAAATCCTTTTTTAATGAATCATCTATTATTCTGAGTTTCGAAACAATAGCATCGCTGGTAATATTCTCAGCAACCTTTGAAATTGGCAAATGTGTAGTAACCAGTCCGACTTTCATTGTTTCACTTACCATAAGCATAAGATATTCAGAAGAATTAAACTTACCTGCCAGATACTCGGTGTGGCCGGGAAAATTGAATTTTTCACTTTGAATATTCTCCTTGTTTATAGGCGCTGTTACCAACACATCTATCAACCCTCTCTTCAGATCATCGGTTGCCCGCTCCAAAGCCATATAGGATGCTTCCCCTGCGCCTGAGGTCAACTTACCCAGTTCAACCCTGGTATTATCATCAATACAATTAATGACATGAGCCCTCTTGGGACTGGCTTCCTTGGGAGAACGAATATGGTTAAGACTAAGATTTGTGATATTCAGAGCTTTACGATGATATGCAGCTACCTTGGGAGATCCGTAAATAACAGGTATGCACATCTCAAGAATACGCGGATCGAGCAGTGTTTTCATTATTACCTCATATCCTATTCCGTTAATGTCACCGTGTGATATCCCAACTTTTATAATATCTTCCATTTTAATATTTAATAAGTTGCAAAGTTAAATTTTAATTGCACTTTTTCAAAAAGTTATAAAGCAGTCGTGTGCCAATGCCGGTACCCCCCTGAGGACGATAAGAATCTTTTTCCTCCAGGAATGCGACACCCGCAATGTCGAGATGGATCCAGGGGTAATCTGTAAAATGTTCCAGGAATTTCCCTGCTACAGAGGTTTGAGCCTCACGTGAACCTAAATTATTCATGTCGGCAACAGACGATTTGAGGGATTTTGCAAACTCTTCCCACAGGGGGAGTTCAATTATCCTTTCATAAACTTCATTGCCTGTCTGTTCCAGTTTTTGAATATCTCCCGCGCTGTTGCCCATAGCTATGGTAGCGTATGGACCACTTATAATTGTGGCTGCTCCGGTTAGTGTTGCAACATCTATTACAAGTGAGGGGTCATATTTTTTTGCATAACTGAGGGTATCAGCCAGTATAAGCCGTCCTTCGGCATCAGTGTTTTTAATTTCCACTGTAGTGCCGTCGAACATAGTTATTACGTCCCCGGGAACATATGCATTCCCGTCAGGCCGGTTATCTGTAGCCGGTATAAGTCCGACCAGGTGTATTGGCAATTTGTTCCTGGCAGCGGCATATATAGTTGTTGCCACAACTGCAGCACCTGCCATATCGCTTTTCATATAATCCATCGACTTCAAAGTAGGCTTAAGGCTTAATCCCCCGGTGTCAAAAACAATACCCTTACCAACCAGAATAACAGGATTGCCGTTAACTGCATCTTCAGGTTCCCACTCCAGAATGTTAAATGCCGGGGGATCCACACTTCCCCTGTTGACTGCAAGTAAACCACCCATGCGTAATGCCTCAATTTTCTTCCTGTTCAAAACCTCAACCCTGAAGCCCGCCATACTGCCCATTTTTTCAATCTCCTCAGAAAGCATGCGGGTTGTAAGGTAAGAGAGGGGTTCATTGACAAGATCCCTGGCCTTAAATACTGCTTCAATTAATGAAACCAGTTCGGCTGTTTCCTCTGAAGAAACCGTGTCGCCATAAATAAAAATCTCATCGAGAATATAATCATCCTTCTCCTTTTTATACTTTGAAAAGGAATAAGATGATAACAAAAAACCTTCTAAAAAGGGAAGAGTAAAGTAATTATCTGTCAGATCCAGAATCTGGAATGAAGATGGTTTTTCATCCTTCACAACATCAAAGAATTTTGAACCTGTAATACGTGCATTCTCGTTACGGAGATATATTTTTTCTTCTTTTATTTTCTTTAAATATATAATATGCTGATTTCTGTGCACAGTGCAATCGGTTCCGCCTGACAATTTATTCCTTACAATTGAGATCTCTTTCTGATTTAAAAAAGCTAACTGTAAAGGGTCATTTTCATCTATCAAAATTACTGTTGTGCATTTTTCATTTAATTCTGCTATTTTTGATA
>JAAYJR010000545.1 GCA_012522835.1 Bacteroidales bacterium | reverse complement strand
TCCCATAACGGCATTTACCATCAGCGAAGAAAACGCCGCAGCAAACAGGCCTATGCTGAAAATAACTCCTGCATATCTTCCAAACAACAGTTCCAGCTGAACTGCCATATCTGCGGCAGAGTATACAGTAATGCCGTATGGATGCAGAACAGCTGATGAGGTTATTACCAGCATTATTGTAATGAACCCAAGGATTGAGATGCCAAAGCCTGACTCTCTCAGTCCCTGCTTCATGCCTGTTACTTTCAGGCCTTTGTCCTGTACAAGGTATGACTGGTACAGAGCTCCGTGCAAAACAAAGGTTGTACCTACAAGAGCTGCAATGATATCCATATTTTCAAAGCCAAAGGAATGGGGAACCAGTCCCATTACTATCTGTCCAGCATCAGGTTTTGCCAAAATCATGTTAAGAAAAAATGAAATTACCATTAATGCTACCAGTGCAATCATCAGCTTTTCCAGAATCCGGTACAGGTTTTTTGCCCAAAACACAAGTAATATTGCTGAAGGAGTGAAGATAAAGGGCCAGACCCTCTCGTTTATACCGGTAATACTTTCCATTGCCAGTCCTACTCCAAGGTTGTTACCAAACTGAAAACTTGAAGCCGCCATAAAGGCAGAAATGCCTATAAGTGATGAAAACCATCTTCCATAACTGGCTGCAATAATTTCCAGTATAGAGTTATCATTCACTACTCCTGCCCGCAACGACATAGAGGCATATACTATCATTGATATTGTGGCAATCACTATCACCCACAAAAAAGTGCAGCCATGCTCAGAACCAATCTTGGAGGCAATAGTTATACTTCCGGGGCCGAGTACGGCAGAGGCCACAATGAACCCGGGTCCAATCGCTGCCAAAAATTTTTTGATCTTATTAAACAGCTGCATTTACGATAAATTAAAATGTTTAATGAGGCGAAACAAATTGGCATTACCTCAATTATGTCCTGTTCTCTGCTCACTCATTTGAAAAAACTCTCATAATGCGGGGAAGAATCATAAATACCTCCTCCATTTTGAAAAAATTCTTCAGAGGTATAATAAAGGCCGTTTCTTACATGTACCCATGGTTTATTATGTGAAGGAAGATAACTCATCATCTGATTCCAGTTCTTATAATTCTGATGGCCGTTGCTCTCTACCAGTCCCAGATTTGCGAGGCCGGGAAATGACTTAAGCCTGGCCGCAAAATTTTTATTCCACTCAACGAGAACTGGATTAACTGTCAGGTCAGCACAGAAACACGGAATATCTTTATCACCTGCCGCTTTGGCAATTTTCATACTCATGCTTAAAGTCTTGGCTATAGGTTTCAATGCAATTGCACGGTAACCCATTTCTATGCGCTTAAGGGTATCACTATCGGTATGGGCACTTTCATCTGCAGCGAGCCTGACAGGAATATCACTTACATCAATCTCCGCCTCCTCCGGGAAAGGCTCTTCCACAATAGCTATTTGTCCGGCAGCTCCTATTTTTTCTGCATGCCGTAAAAACTTCAGGAATGTTTCCTTCGATTCATACCTCCCATTAGCATCAAAATAATACGGCAGTTTACCGTCACTTGTATATGGAGTGCGGATATCCTTCAATGCATCGTGCAGGGCACTCAGGCGCTCCATATCCTTATTCAGCATCTCCTCCTGTGTGCCTGGCTGTCCTATTTTTATCTTCATGAAAAAATATCCGTCTTCAACTGTCTCCTTCAACTGAGGTATTGTTACACCATATGATATGAGGGGTATTGCAGCCAGCTTTTCGTTTCTTTCTGACAAAGTGTTTCTGTATTCGGACGGGATCATATCATCAAAATTCGAAATGCCATGTTCTTTCGAATATAATAGCCATAAAGCATTGTCAACCGCCACCAGGGCATTTAAAACAAATGTCTTCCGAAGATCGGGCCTGCCTGTAATTCTCTTCCCCTCCTCATATACTTCATCTAAAATAGCAGCCAGCAGTGAAACAGGATCAGTAAACTCCATCCCCCGGATAAGGTCCAGTGCCTTTTGAGTGATGGTATACATCATTGTATTACCATCTGTTTCGCTGTTATTGGAAAAAACAGCAGAATCAGACCAGAGCACACTTTGTGTTCCCAGGCCTATTGCGTGGTTTCCCTCTGAACTGCTGATATATGCAATGCTTTGCCACAATTCTGACAGATAACCGCCCTTAAATCCAAATGGCTGAATTAACGGCTCCTTTTCAAGGGCTGACCTGACACCGGCAATCCTGATTTTCTCTTTATTACCTGAGGTACAGGATCCGGGCAAAAAATTTAAACATCCGAAAAAACATAATGCTCCGGATCCCCTAATGAACCTTCTTCTTTGCATTATTTAGCCTTTATAGTTTCCAGGGTGACCTGTACTCATAAGATAAATATTCATTAGCCTTATCACAGTTGGTAACACGCTCTTTTTCAGCATCCCACTTTAATGTTTGCTGCACATGCAATGATATGGTTGCCAGGTGAGCCATATTGGTCGACAGGTGACCGTCTTCCAGGGAAACCAGGGGTTGTTTTCTGGACTTTATACAGTCAAGAAAATTGCGCACCAGATTGGCACTTGGATTTGCATAGCTGCCGTCAATAAGTTTACCTTTACCGGCACTCTCAACCTCAAAGGTTTCTGCATCCATGAGCTTATCCCATGTCTGAAACTGTCCTTTAGTGGTAGGAACAATTTTATAGCCGTTATTCCCTCCGGTATAGAGCGTGCCATTTGTACCCCTTAACTCCAGGAAACCCTCCGACACTATGCTGCCAGAACTGGCTTCAAGCTGGGTAAAGGTTGCCATAGCACCTGAGGGAAATTCAAAAATAGTCTGCATAGTATCAGGAATAGTACGGTCATCGTCGATAGCATACCTGCCTCCTAAAGTCGTTATTGCTACCGGCGCCTTTTCATTGAACAACCAACGGATCAGATCCAGCGAGTGTACTCCATTATTAAGTATCTGGTTATCATACTCTTCCCACCAACGGAACATATAAGGTGCAATATTGTACTGGTAAGGCCTGTATGCCTTAGGACCAAGCCACATATCCCAGTCAAAATCCTTTGGTGGCCGCTCCGGTTTCATTTTTCCAATTCCTACAGGGTACATATTGGAAACATGATTACTTATGGCAAAGGTCACCTTACCTATCTTACCTTCAGGTATCTCCTTTGACAACTTCTGATAGGTAGTCGACCCCCTGCGGTTTAAACCAACAGCCACAACCTGACTGCTCTGTTCCCAGACCCTCATGATAGCACGGCCTTCATGGATACTCTTGGTAAGTGGTTTCTCAACATAAACATCCTTCCCTGCTTTTATTGCATCTATTGTCTGAAGCGGATGCCAATGATCGGGTGTACCTATATATACTGCATCTATACTTTTATCTTCAAGTAATTTTCTGTAATCTTTATATCTTCCGACTCTGTCCGAAAAATCTTCTCCCATCTGAGGAACCTGCCGCGGGACCATCTCAATGTAACGTGGATCAACCTTAGAACGGTCACGCAGTACATAGGGTTCATAAACATCACACAGTGCCGCTACTTCACAATCCGGCTCATTGATGAACTCATGCATTACCTGTGTTCCCCTGTTTCCCACACCAATGAAGCCAACTCGTATCTTGTCGTTTGACCCGATTATACGTGAATAACTGGCGTGACTCATGGATGTTGCACCAACGGTAAGGCCTGCTGCAGCCATTCCCGTTTTTGACAAGAATGCCCGCCGTGTGGTTTTTTTGCTGTTTGCTGTCATTTTTTTAAGTATTGGTTATAATCTATTTTTGTTTAATTATCCTGTTTTCACTGTTCCTGACCAATGGTTAAATGTCCCGGGGTATCAAAAATGTCAATCGCAATATAGTATAAATTTTACCCCGTTTCATCTCATAATTATTGTTTATTTGC
>JAAYJR010000130.1 GCA_012522835.1 Bacteroidales bacterium | reverse complement strand
CCATTGGGGCTATCAGCCTTTTCACTCAACCTTATGCAACATGACCGGATGCTCGACTGGCTTGTCTCCCTGCCCTGGGTTGATTCCTCCAAAATAGGCTTATACGGCCTCTCATGGGGTGGTAAGGTGGCAATGAGAATGCCGGCACTGCTCGACAGGTACAGTTTGTCAGTTTGCTCAGGTGATTTTAATGAGTGGATTTGGAAAAATGCTACTACTGACTGGCCTAACAGTTATATGTTTGTACCCGAATATGAGATGTTTGATTTTAACCTGGGGAATACATTCGGCTATGGAGAGATGGCAGCTCTTATTGCACCGCGTGCATTTATGGTTGAAAGAGGACATAACGATGGTGTGGGTATTGATGAGTGGGTGGCATTTGAGTATGCAAAAGTAAACCGGTTGTATGATAAGCTGAATATTCCTCACATGACAGAGATCGAATATTTTAACGGGATACATGAGATTCATGCTGTCGGCACCCTTAAATTTATCGAAAAACATTTCGGATTACCCCGTAATTAATATCAGAGGCTGAAGAAATATGAAAGTTTTAGTAATATGGTCCGGTTGTTGAAGGCCATAAATCTGGAATTTTCAGGATTCGATTCATCGAAGCGGTTTTCATTATAAGCAAGATAGAGAAAACTGCCCGGTTGATATTCCCAGCTCAAGAGGCAGCTAAGCAGATATTCATTATTGATCTGTTTACTGCCGTAGTATGTAGTCCCGAATATACCCTGTGCATGAAGACGTATAAAGAGGTCTTTTGTAAACATCAGTGTTGTATTGGAGGATAACTTAAAATAGTTGCCGTCATTATTTTCATTCTGGTCGTATGTTTTAGTGAAATCAGTCTCAAGCGTAGTGAGTACATTGCGTCCTATCAACCCTTCACCGGCCAGGGAGATTCCTTTTTGATTCCCCACATATTTCCTGCTGAAGTTATACCAGGTTCCCTTTTTTGCAGTCAAAACACCGGCAATGCGTGTACCAAGGCTCAGGGGCCTGGTTGCATAGGCAGCTTTTAAAAAATTACCTTTATATCTGCCTGTGAGTTCAGTATCAGAGAAGTGCTTATATTCTGCAGTTAGTGACATTTCATTGATCAGGTTAACAGCTATATCACCTGTCGCCGAAAAGTTATTGTCATCCCTGATCCCTCCGTTGATGAGCCTCTCTCCATCAGTGCCCTGTTCAACTGTTCCAAACTCCGGAGCAGGCATAAATTCAGGGTAAAGTGCCAGCCATCTGTTTATATATCTGGTTGTAAGGATATCCGTTGTGTTCTGATATGTCAGGTTTGTTGTGATACGGCGTATGTGGTATTTATTTATTCTGGGGCTGAATCTTATTAATCCCGTCACGCTGTTCCATCCTCTGTCAGGCTCTTTTTGTATGTAGCCGATCCGGTTGATCTCGAATGCGGGTTCTGCCCGGTCGTAGCTGATGCTGGCCCCCATCATGTCACCTGTCCTCATGTAAGATATATTATATGCCATGTCCTTACCGTGACTGATTTCAGTTTGACCTTTTGCAATCTGAAAATCGACGATATTGTGATTGTTGAGCATAAAACTTCCGTCAAATCCAAAAGTCCTGTTATATGCCTCAGATTCTTCTTTTGTAGCTGCCAGTAACCCTATAGTGCCGGATTTGAAAATATCTTTTTTGACCCTGGCCACTCCAAATAGTGCTTTTTCTCCGTTCTGCCGTGAGCTTGAGAATAATGACTCGCCGGTAAGGTTGCCGAGCATTCCGAATTCTACTCCGTTATTTAATTTACCTGTCATTTTAACTCCCCCGAGGATATCTCCCCTTGCCCCTATCCTCCTGCTGTAAAATAATTCCCGTGGAGTATTGAACACATTTATCCGCTCGGTAAAAAACGGACGCAGTTCCCTGAGCCGAGTCGGGAAGCGTGTAAGGTTAATCTCAAAAACGTCTGCATCAACCTGTGCAAAATCCGGATTTATTGTAAAATCAGCTGTCAGATTTGGCCCCGGACTATAACGGATATCTCCTCCAAGGCTTACAGGGTAGGATGTCTCCTGACCTGCGGACCTGGTAGTGCCGGCAATTCCGTATGGCCTTATCTCGAATGTTCGTCCCGATCTTATATTGTTAATATTTTCAATATTGCCCATTTGCGACATCCTGGTGGTGTTATCCCATTCAGGAAGGTGAGGTTTCCATTGGCCACGGGATGCATTTTTGGATATAGTCCGCATGATATTAAAGCCCCAGGTCTGCTCTTCGTCAGATGAATACCTGAAGTTGAAAAAGGGTATTTTTATCTCGGCATACCAGCCATTTTCATCTACAGAACCTTCAGAGTACCAGATTCCGTTCCAGTTGCCATCCCGTTTTATATCATCATACCGGAGTTCGTCTACCTGAACCCCGGTGGGAGACACTACAAATTTATATCCTGTCCTGTGGTCATGATAGCTGTCAATAAACAGCATCAGGTGGTCGGGAGCAGCAGTTCCCCTGGGTGCTAACTGCCTGACTATCTTGTCGGGTTCAGTGTCATAACACCATGCTCCGATATACAGATTCTCGTCATCATACAAGATTGCAAATTCAGTCTGTTCGCTCATAGGCACCAGTGGGTATGGTTCCTTTTCCAACAATCCTCCCCTTCGTTCTGCGTTTGTCCAGGCAGGTTCTTTCAAATTACCGTCAATAGTTATCTCATCAGAATTTTTAAGTCTGTATGCATTGATAATATAATACTCTTTTGAAGTATCATATATTAATGCCCGGACTGAATCGAAATAAGCAGCTGAAAACTGACTGTAATCTACAGTTCTTTGTCCATTAGCACTAAAACTTATTAATAGGTAAGTGATTGAGAGCAAAACAGGAAGAGCGGATCTTTGCAGTATGTTCATATAACAATTTGATAAAACAAGTGCAACATATTTTATTTACATACCGGCATTATGCCTGAATATGTGCCAAATATGCAAATAATTTCGGAGTAATGATGTTATCCATTTGCGGGTGATATAAAAACGTACAGATATTTTTATCTGTTTAAAATTTTGTAATTATTTAATCTCATTAATAGTGTTAAATTTAAATGGTATGAGATTGAACTCGTTGTTATAATAATAACTCCTAATAAGCAATAGTACCTGACTCGTTTGTAATTAAGTTAATTAAAAATTTAAGAATCCCGATTTTAATCGGGAGAACCGTTCGTTCCTCACTCTCACATAAATTTTAATCATTCTTTTTTGTCCCGATTTTAATCGGGATGCTCGTTTCATGTAATTTATTATCCTTAAGATTTGAATTATCTCTAATGTTAATTATATATTAAAAGACAATTAGTACTTTTATTACTGATAATATTTTGAGATAATTAATTTTTTGAGGTTCTTCAGGGTGTTTTAAAAAACTGATAACCAAAAAAGTATTAAACAGCTAATTAATTGTATGATAAGATTTTTTGCATTAATTGAATCCACTCTTATTTTATTTGGAAATATATTATGCGGCATAAAAGTTAAAAAAATGCTAATATTGTTACTTCCTTATTTAAATCTTGTTGCTAATTTTACGGCTTTTGATTTCAGAAGGATCAAAAAATAGTTATTTGATTTATTTCAAATTGTTTTAGGTTTTGTATTAAGACATTTATGGGATTTTATTATAAGATGCAATTTTAAATATCAGGAATATATGAATTCAAAAATTCAACAATTAACAGAAACCATTTTTAACGAGGGTGTTCAAAAGGCAAAGGAGGAAGCGGAAGCAATTATTAAGGAAGCCAATGAGACTGCTTCCCGGATTAAAACAGATGCTCAGGATGAGGCAGATAAGCTAATGAAAGAGACCCGGATAAAATCGGCTGATTTACAAAAGCAGGTTGAATCTGAGATAAAAATGTCATTAAACCAGGCAGTATCGACTGTTAAACAGGAAATTACCAGGCTTATTACGATGCAGGTAATAAAACCTTCTGTAAGTGAGTTGTTTTCTGATAAGGATTATCTGAAAACGCTTGTTTCAAATGTAGTAAAAGGGTGGATGGAAAAAGAGAATCTTGACCTTAAAGTGATATTGTCTGAGTCTGACAGGGGGCAATTGGAATCCTACTTTAAGAACAATCTTGCAACAGAATTGAATAAAGGGCTCGAAGTTGCTTTTTCATCCAATATTAAATCTGGTTTCAAGATTGGTCCCTCAGATAACAGTTATCTGATAAGCTTCACAGATGATGATTTTACCAATTTCCTTAAGAGTTATTTGAGGCCTAAAACCAGTCAACTTCTTTTTGGGGAGAAAAAATGAGCAAAAGAAATTATTACTGTCTTGTAGCAGGTTTACCCGACATTATTCCTGATGATAAAAAACTTCACTACTCTTCTGTTGAATTGCGGGAGTATCTGAAAAATGAGTTGCATTCTTCAGACTTTGAACTTGTAAAGTTGTTTTATCTTACCTGGGATCATAATAATCTGCTTGATCTGCTTTTTGATAAGGAGGCAGAATGGGATAAGAGGGGTAATTATTCCAAAGATTTTCTGGAGCCTTACAGTGATAAAAAACAGCTTGAGTCACTTAATTTTTCTTTATTGCCGGATTATATTGCAGATTTTATTAAAAACTATCACAATTCAGAGGATAAGATTTCAAAATCCGGCGCTATTAACATTCTTACACGTGGATGGTACGAAATGATGCTGGCTTCCGGAAATGATTTTGTAGCTGAAGTTGCCGGCTATAAAAAAAGAATGGGTAATATTATGCTTGCCCTCAACGGAAGAAAACATGAAATACCTTACGATGATGCTATTATAGGTGACGATGAACTGGCCCGTGCACTAAAAAAGAGCCGTGCCCGTGATTTCGGAATTTCAGATGAGAATATTGATATTGAAAATATTATACAAATGTTTGAAATTGAGAATATTCTTGACAGAGAGATGCAGTTTGATAACCATTTCTGGAAATTTTTGGATGAAATTACGTTTTTCAATTATTTTTCTATTGAAAAAATACTGGCGTTCCTTCTTAAACTGTTTATTACAGAGCGCTGGTTCGTGCTTGATAAAGAAAAAGGACAACAGATATTTAATCAGTTTTTAGATAAATTAAAAAGCAATTTTGAATTTCCTGAAGAATTCGCAATAACATATGGAAAAAGAAAATAAAACAACAGGTATTGTGGTTGGTATTGTTGCCAATCTTGTAATGGTAGAAGTTAACGGGCCGGTTGCCCAGAACGAAATTTGTTTCATTACTCTCGGTGACGAGAGGCTGATGGCCGAGGTTATCAAAGTAATTGGTAAAAATGTTTATGTACAGGTGTTTGAAAGCACCAGAGGCCTGAAGCCTGGATCTGTAGTGGAATTTCAGGGGCATATGCTGGAAGTTACCCTGGGCCCCGGTATTTTATCAAAGAATTATGACGGACTGCAAAATGACCTTGATAAAATGGAGGGGATATTTCTTAACAGGGGTGAGTATACCGATCCGCTTGACAGGGATACGAAATGGAGTTTCAAACCTGTTGCCACCGTCGGTGATGAGGTAAAGGCAGGTGACTGGCTGGGTGAGGTTGATGAAAACGGACAACCTCACAAGATAATGGTTCCGTTCAAAATGAATGGTACCTTTAAGCTAAAGGAAATTGCCGGAGAGGGAGAATATACCGTGGATGAGCAGATCGCAGTGGTCACAGATGAAAATAATAATGACATTAAGCTGACAATGGTCCAGAAATGGCCGGTTAAGGTTGCTGTTGGCGGATTTAAAGAAAAACCGCGTCCTTTCAGGTTGCTTGAGACCGGTGTTCGTTGTATGGATACCCTTAACCCGATTACCGAAGGTGGAACAGGATTTATCCCCGGGCCTTTCGGAACCGGTAAAACAGTTTTACAGCATGCAATCTCCAAGCAGGCAGAAGCTGATATCGTTATTATTGCTGCATGCGGAGAACGGGCAAATGAGGTTGTTGAAATATTTGCCGAATTCCCGGAGCTGGATGACCCGCGTACAGGAAAAAAATTGATCGAAAGGACTATTATTATAGCTAATACATCCAACATGCCTGTTGCTGCACGCGAGGCCTCTGTATATACAGCCATGACGATAGGGGAGTATTACAGGGCAATGGGACTTAAAGTTCTGTTGATGGCTGATTCCACATCACGCTGGGCTCAGGCATTGCGTGAAATGTCAAACAGGCTTGAAGAGCTTCCGGGACCGGATGCATTCCCTATGGACCTTTCTGCTATTATATCTAATTTCTATTCAAGGGCGGGTTTTGTTTATCTTAATAACGGCCAAACCGGATCAATTACCTTTATCGGCACAGTTTCTCCTGCCGGTGGTAACCTTAAAGAACCGGTGACTGAAAGTACCCGTAAGGCAGCACGCTGTTTCTACGGATTAAGCCAGGCACGTGCCGACGGTAAACGATATCCTGCAATTGATCCGATCGACAGTTACTCAAAATACCTTGAATATCCTGAAGTACAGGAACATTTTGCAAAAAATATCAGTGAGGATTGGCTTCAGAATGTATTGGATGTAAAGGATATCCTGCTTAGAGGTAAAGAGACAATGGAGCAGATCAATATTTTGGGGGATGACGGTGTCCCTATCAATTTTCACGAGACATTCTGGAAATCTGAGCTTATCGACTTCGTGATCCTCCAACAGGATGCTTTCGATTCAATAGATGCTTCCACACCAATGGAAAGACAAAAGTATATGTTGTCAAAAGTTCTGGAAGTTGTTGGTAAGAAATATTCTTTCGACCATTTCGAAGATGTCAGCTCATTTTTTAAACAGATAATTAATGAGTTTAAACAGATGAACTATAGTGAGTTCAAAAACGATAAATTTTTCCATCACCAGGAAGCTTTGGAAAAATTGATAAATGAGAGGGCAAACTAATTTTAAGTCGATAATCATTAATACTGAAATTTTATCATTATGGAAAGCCAGGCATTTCAGAAAGTATATACAAAATTAACAAACATAACTAAAGCCACTGTAACATTAAAAGCCACAGACGTCGGTTACGATGAAATTGCCAGCGTTGCCGGAAGAATGGCACAGGTGGTTAAAATTACAGGTGAGGATATTACCCTGCAGATTTTCGAAGGGACAGAAGGTGTCCCGACAAATGCAGAGGTTAGTTTTTTGGGAAGGCCCCCACAGCTTAAGGTTAGCGATGAGCTGGCAGGCAGGTTCTTCAATTCGTACGGTGATCCGATTGACGGAGGCCCTGAAATTCAGGGAGAACTAAGAGATATCGGAAGTCCCTCAGTAAACCCTGTCAGGCGCAAACAACCTTCACAGTTAATTGCAACCGGTATTGCCGGGATTGACCTTAATAACACTCTGGTATCAGGACAGAAAATACCATTTTTTGCTGACCCCGACCAGCCCTATAACCAGGTTATGGCAAATGTTGCTCTGAGAGCAAAAGCCGATAAGATTATCCTGGGTGGTATGGGATTGTCAAATGATGACTACCTCTATTTTAAAAATGTATTTGATAATGCCGGGGCACTTGACAGAATCGTCAGTTTTGTGAACACAACGGAAAATCCCCCTGTAGAGCGTCTTTTAGTTCCGGATATGGCACTTACAGCTGCAGAGTATTTCGCTGTGGACAAGAATGAAAACGTACTCGTGCTCCTGACAGATATGACACTCTATGCTGATGCACTGAGTATCGTGTCAAACAGAATGGATCAGATTCCTTCTAAAGACAGTATGCCGGGATCACTCTATTCAGACCTTGCAAGAATATATGAAAAAGCTGTTCAGTTTCCTTCCGGTGGATCAATAACAATCATAGCCGTTACTACACTGTCGGGTGGCGATATTACTCACGCTATCCCGGATAATACCGGTTATATTACTGAAGGCCAGTTATTTCTTCGTCGTGATTCAGAGATTGGTAAGGTTATTGTCGACCCGTTCAGGTCACTTTCAAGATTGAAACAGTTGGTAATTGGCAAAAAGACCAGGGAAGATCATCCTCAGGTAATGAACTCGGCTATTCGTCTCTATGCTGATGCTGCAAACGCCCGCACAAAGCTGGAAAATGGTTTCGATCTTACCGATTATGACGAACGGACACTGGATTTTGCAAAGGAGTATTCTGACAGACTTTTGGCAATCGATGTGAATGTCGATATTGATACTATGCTCAATATATCCTGGGGACTGTTTGGTAAGTATTTCAGTAAGGCAGAGGTTGCAATCAGAGAGAACCTTGTTGAAAAATACTGGGAAAACTGAGCAATTAGTGTGTGAATTAAAAAGTTTTGAATAAAAAACATCGATCAGGTGGCTGTAAAATTTCAATATAATAAAATAGCGCTTCAAAACCTCGACAAACAGCTCAAGGTAAGGGAGAGGGCATTGCCCATTCTTAAGAATAAAGAGTCTGCACTACGTGTTGAGGTGAAAAAAGCTAAAGATATGACGACATCGCTCGAAAAGGAGTATCACAACCAGATTACATCTTATGAAAAGATGTCGCGGCTCTGGGGTGAATTTGACCAGAGCCTGGTAAGGCTGAGCGATGTTGAGCTCTCTTCCAAAAAGATTGCCGGTGTGTTCACTCCGGTACTGGACAATATAAAATTCGAAATTAATAGTGATAATCTTTTTAATCAACCTGTCTGGTTTGCTGACGGAATAGCTATCATAAAAAAAATTGCAGAAGTGGCGATTGAGAGGGAAGTTTATAATCGCAAAATGGAACTGCTTGACTTTGTCAGGAAGAAAACAACTCAGAAAGTTAATCTTTACGAAAAGGTTCAGATTCCGGGATTTCAGGATGCAATTCTTAAGATTAAACGATTCCTTGAAGATCAGGATAATTTGTCCAAGTCAGCTCAGAAAATTGTTAAAGACAGACAGGAAAAGCAAAGACAGGAGGTTGAAGTATGATTATTCCGATGTATAAATACTCATTTCTGGTGCATCATTCTGCATATAAAGATTTTCTGAAGGATATCAGAAATATCGGAGTAGTGCATATTAATGAGAAGATCAAAGACCCTACTCCTGAGATGCAGGATCTTTACAGGCATCTGTCAGAGGTTGATAAAGCTGCCAAAAAGTTGAAAATGCTTGAACCTAAAGAGGTTGCAACAATTTCTAAATTGGACTCCGGAGAAAAGATTTTTGAAAGGCTTAAGGATATAGAAAAGGATTTGGAACATTATTTTCATGCTGTATTACAGCTGGAGAAGGAGCATAAACAATTACAACCATGGGGCGATTTCGACTGGGAGCTGGTTAAAAAGCTTAAACAAGAAGGAATAACGACCCGGTTTTTGTTATGCCCTATTAAGAAATTCAAGCCTGAATGGGAGGAAAATTACTATATAAAAGTTATTGGTGACCATGAAGGTTACAGATACTTTATTAAGATGGACAGGGATAGCAGTGAAAATGATATTGACAGTGAAAATTTAGGATCTGAAGAGTTACCGGGAGCCGACGAGGTCATGCTTCCGGGTATGTCCCTGAGTCAGACGAAGGCTGAAATATCAGCCGTCAATGCTAAGATTGAAGCATTAAAGGATGAATTAAATCACATTGCATTTTATGGACAGGATTTACTGCAAGCTTATCAGGAGGATATTCAAAAGCAGATAGCTGAGCAAAATGCAATACTGCAGACCAGTGACGAAGTTGAAGGGAAAGTCAAGATCCTTGAGGGATGGGTCCCTGAAACAAAAAAAGCTCCGTTGGATGAGTTCCTGGAAGAAAATCAAATCCTTTATTCGTCTGATAAACCGGAGGATGAAGATAAAGTACCTGTTCTTTTGCACAATAACCGTTTTGCCAGATTGTATGAAGTTATTGGCAGGCTGTATGACCTGCCCAATCATAAAGAACTGGATCTGGTGCCATTCTTTGCACCCTTCTATATGATGTTTTTCGGTTTTTGTCTTGGTGATGCCGGTTATGGATTATTTATTATATTGGCCGCTACCATTGCCAAGCGTAAGATGCCGAATATGAAATCCATACTGAGCCTTGCACAGTGGCTGGGACTCTCAACTGTAATCTTTGGAATTCTTACCGGAACATTCTTTGGAATTGATCTTATCAATGCTGATATTCCATGGCTTAGTAAGGCAAAAGAATTCATGGTCAACACAGATCAGTTATTTAATCTCGCAATTATATTAGGCGCTGTTCAGATCCTTTTCGGGATGGTAATTAAGGTATTCAATGTAAAGCGTACCCAGGGAGTGTTGTATACCCTGCCAACAATAGGATGGTTGATACTTTTAATTGGCCTTGCTGTAGTTTTCGGGTTGAAATCGGCAGGCGCTATATCCGATCAGGTGGCCGGTACTGCCCAGTATGCTATTATGATAGTGGCTGGTTTATTGATACTTGTATTAAATAATCCGAAACGGAATATTTTGATCAATATTGGCGCCGGACTGTGGGATGTATATGGTATGGCAACGGGATTACTGGGAGATATCTTGTCATATATCAGGTTGTTTGCACTTGGAATTTCCAGCGCTATCCTTGGAATGGTGTTCAATAGCATGGCTATGAGTATGAAACCTGATAATATAATACTCGGGCCGCTGGTGATGATACTTATACTTGTCGTCGGCCATGGTATTACCATCTTTATGTCGTCATTGGGAGCCTTTGTGCATCCTATACGTTTAACATTTGTGGAATTTTATAAGAATGCCGGTTTTACCGGTGGGGGCAAGGCCTACAAACCTTTTGCAGAACCAGCCTCTAAATCATCAGAATAAGAAAATCAGTAATAATTTAAAATGAATTAAAAATGGGACCTATTATTTTAGCTTATGTAGGAATTGGATTAATGGTCGGCCTTGCCGGCATCGGAAGTGTTTATGGTACTACTATCGCAGGTAATGCAGCTGTAGGTGCAATGAAAAAGAATAGTGAAGCTTTTGGTAGTTACATTATGCTTTCAGCATTACCTGGAAGCCAGGGCCTTTATGGCTTTGCCGGGTATTTTCTTCTTAGCGGTTTTGGACTGTTAGGATCAGAAATCGGATGGTGGGTAGCAGCAGCAGTTTTTGCCTCCGGCCTGACTCTGGGTTTTGTTGGTTTATTGTCAGCAATCCGCCAGGGACAGATATGTGCAAACGGTATTGCCGCTATCGGATCCGGACATGATGTTGCAGGTAAAACACTTATACTTGCTGTTTTTCCTGAGCTTTATGCAATTATTGCGCTTGCCGCTACATTCCTTATTGGTACTGCCGTATCTTAATGAATGTTTCGTTAAGGGCTCCAGGGCAAAAAACGATTTGAATTATCATTATTACTTATAGGGATAATTACCCCTAGTAAAAATTTAGGAACTATGCTGATTGCATGGTTCCTTTTTTTATTTGTGTAGTTATGAACGGTATCAAGACAATCGTAATTAACTATGTCGGCATTAAATGATACAATCATATCAATATTTGCGGGCAATACTATCCTGGTTCCCAAGCCGGTTACTATCTGGGCTACATTGCCGGCACCAGGCCCCGATTTTTGGGTCCCCTTATAGTAGATCAGGCGTGACGTGCCTTCTGGCGGAAATACAGAGTATCCAAGTTCTGTGAAAAAGAAGTTAACACCTGCACCGATTTCTGCATATGGCCTCAGGTATACCCTGTTTTTACTCTTACCTGAATTGTTGAGAAAGTAATAGCGCCAATATGCAGAGAGAGAAAATGTAACTGTTGCGTATTCAACCGGTAACTGGTGCAGGTTAATAAATGCATAGTGGTTATTAACTGCTGAAAAGTCAGGCAACTCACTATGTCCTGTAAGCCGGTATAAACTGAGATTTATTCCCGGTTCCCACTTTTCATTAAAACTTCGGCTGATTGTAAGATCCAGTGTGAGTCCGGGTTGATGTTTGAATTCATTATTCAGAAACCTGAAATCAGGAGTGACCTCTTTTATTAACATGGACAGTCCTGTTCGCCCCGAAATATACCACTGGTTATCAGTATTTTGTGACGGCAGAGCAGAATATAATAATAAATTATTTTGTGTCAGGTAAATTAGGAAAATTATAAACTTAAGGTTTAGTTTCATGCTGTTGATACCTTATTTGTTAAAATTTTCAGCTATTTTTTTAGTTGAATTTTACAATTTTTTCAAAGATATTATTTTTATTAAAAGATTAACTCATCTTTGCACCTTTAAACGGTTTTATATAATTTTGATCTGCTGATAATTTTATTAATTTTACAAAAAAAATAAATATGTCGACCATTAAATTATTCAGCCGGAGCTATCTTCCGGTTTGGGTGGTAATATATATATTTGCATCATCCTGCAGCACACCATTAAAAGAGTTAATATATTTAAACGGAATTGAGTCCGGCGTTACTTATCCAAACGGGCCGGTTCCTGAAGAATATCGTATCAGGCTTAATGACCAGCTGTTTATCCAGGTAATTAGTGATGACCCGAGAAATGCCGCTTTTTTAAATCTTACCAACACACAAAGCAGTATGGGCTCATACGGAAATTCTTCAAACAGCATCGAACTGATCACGTACCTGGTAGGTGAAGATGGAAAAATTTCATATCCCCAGCTGGGCGAGCTACATGTTGAAAACCTTACAGTGGCAGAAGTCAGGGATATCATTCAGGAAGGAGTCGATAAATACCTTGAGAGTGCATCAGTTTTTGTAAAGCTTGTGAACAGGAATGTTACCATACTGGGAGAGGTTAACCAGCCGGGACAGAAATTGATGGTTAAAAATAAGCTGACTATTTTTGAAGCCCTCGGTTCAGCGGGGGATATCACTGACTATGGCAACAGGCAAAATGTAAAACTTATTAGGGAACTACCTGATGGAAAGCATATTGCACAGATGGATCTTACCGATCCCGAGATTATTTTTTCACCCTATTATTATGTTATGCCTCATGATATTGTTTATGTGGAACACAGTACAAAAGTATATGGAGCCAAGAACCTCTCTTATTCAGCCCCTATCAGTATAACCGCATCAATAATTTCAATAGGATTGCTCATTTTAAACCTGTTTAAATGATGGCTTTATCAGACAATAATCATATCCCGAAAAATTTAAATAACCCGCAGGAAGAAGATACAATTGATCTTAAAAAAATTGTGGTCAGATTTTTAAGAAACTGGTATTGGTTTCTGATTGCTGTAATAATTTCTCTTGGCCTGGCATTTCTGTATAACATTTATATGACACCTGTATATCAGATCTATTCGACACTTCTTGTTGAAGAGGGTAATGCAAATTCACCGCTTGGAGTTAAAGGAGGAAATGATCCGGGAACCTTGTTTCAGGGCCTCGGAATTATGAGCAGCATGCGGAATATTAATAACCAGATGGAAGTTCTCCATTCTACTCCGGTAATAGCAAAAACACTTGATGAACTGAACTTTGAAGTTAGTTATTATGAATTTGGGCCGTTATCGGCAAAAGAGATTTACGATAAAGCGCCTTTTAGTGTTATTTGGGATGAGAACCACCCCCAGATTATTGAGGCAGACTTTTATGTAGAATTGCTGCCAACAGGAAAAATCATTATTGAGCTTCAGCATACAGGGGAGGTGAAAGTTTATAGTTATAAGGAAGAGAAGGTCATAAAAACTCTTCCCGAACTAGCATTTACAAAAGAGATAGAGCCCGGTACACGTTTGGTTTCCGACGAATTTTCTTTCAGTATAGTGTTCAATAACCATTTTGATCCGGATGGATCCAATAATTTTAAATTCAGGTTTAATTCTAAAAATTCACTGATTAAAAAATACAGGTCCAGCCTTCAGGTCGATTTGTCAAATAAAGAGACTTCAATTTTGGACATCACTCTTCATGAACCTGATGTTCATAAGGGTATAGTATTTTTAAATAAGCTGATTGAAGTTTATCAGATCGATAATTTGCAAAAGAAAAACGAAAATGCAAACCGGACAATTCAATTTATTAATACTCAGCTCCAAACCATATCTGATTCACTGGTCATATCTGAGAACAGGATGGAAACTTTTCAAAGTGAAAATCAGGTTCTGGACCTGTCAATGCAGTCACAGCAACTCCTTGAACAGATGTCTGAGCTTGACAGACAGAGAGTTGACCTGGAGACAAGAAATAATTATTACAAGTATTTGATGAGTTATATCCAGGACAGCCGTGAGCTTGAAACTCTTATAGCCCCTTCTGCAATGGGTATTGAAGATCCCCTGTTGAATAACCTGATTCTTCAGCTTAATGACCTGATTACTGAAAAATCCAGTCAGACTTCAATAAGACAGGGTTCAGAACACCCTATCATACTTAAATTAAATGCACAGATCGAAAGTGTTAAAAATTCATTGCAGGAAAACACTAAGAATATTATTTCACAGTCGGAAATGGCGTTAAATGATATTAATAAACGGGTGAAGAATTTTGAGAACCAGGTACGCAGACTTCCTGCAACTGAAAGGAATTATGTGAATATAGAAAGAAAGTATAAACTTAATAACGAAACTTATACATATCTGCTTCAAAAACTTTCGGAGGCCCAGATTGCACAGGCCTCTAATATGCCTGACAGCCAGATGCTGGAAGAGCCGCAAATGTTTGGAGAAGGACCGGTGAAGCCTAAGAAGAATATAATATATGCAATTGCATTTTTGTTGGGACTTGCAATTCCTGCAGGACTGATGTTAATAAACGACATGTTCAGTACAAAGGTCATTTCACAGGAAGATATTGAAAATGTAACAAATTTTCCGGTTATCGGACATGTATTTAATAACCAGAATGAATATACCGGCAGTACCTATATGCTTGATCAGCCTAATTCCCCGGGGAGTGAACCATACAGAGCAATAAGGACAAAAATATCCCTGATTACCAAAGAGAAGGAAAATCCTGTTATTGCAGTCACATCCACTTTCCCTAAGGAAGGGAAAACATATAACGCAATAAATATCGCATCTTCATTTGCTTTGATCAGAAAGCGGACTGTTTTGATAGACCTTGACTTTAGAAATTCACGGATGTACGAAACTTTTGCATTTAAGTCTGATTTGGGAGTTGTAAATTATATTATCGGTAAAGCATCTCTGGAGGATATAATTCACGATACCAAACATCCTGATTTAAAGATTATTCCTGCAGGGCCAATTCCTCCAAATCCGGGTGAGATGCTTAATGATAAAAAAATCAGTGAATTGCTTGAAAGGTTAAAAAGTGTTTTTGATGTAATTATTCTTGATACTGCACCGGTAGGATATGTTGCAGACCTGTTCCATATTTATGATTTGATTGATGCCAATTTATTTATTATAAGACACAAATACACCCATAAGGAAGCTTTAAGAAATGCTCTGGAAGAGTTAGAAAAGAATCAACTTAGAGGGGTCGGACTGATCATAAATAATATAAAGGTGGGGAAAAACGGATTTGGCTACGGGTATGGGTATGGCTATGGGTATGGGTATGGCTACGGCTATGGCTACGGCTACGGAGACAATAAAAAGACGAAAAAGCATAAGCGTCCGAAATTTAGTGAGAATATTAAAGTATAGACAGATATGAAAGTATTGATTTTATTTGGATTGCTGGTTAGTTGTTACCTTTCGAACGCACAGTTCAGTATTAAGTTTGAACCCAATTATGATGAATCAAAAGTTCCGGAATTTACAGTAACTGACCCACTTACAACTTTTAAGGGCAGGAAAGTGAGAAATGTTCGTGTATGGGAAAAGAAACGTCGTCCGGAATTACTGAATTTTTTCACTGAAAATGTATATGGTAAGGTACCCGGGGAATTAAAAATTTCAGAATGGAAGATAGTGGAAAAGGGTGAGAATGCCGTTAATGGGAAAGCTATTCGTAAACAGGTTGATATCATTTTTGAAAAAGGGAATAATTATCTTCGTTTTAATATATTGATGTACCTGCCAAAAAATATTGAGAAGCCGCCCATTTTTTTAGGGTATAATTTCTATGGGAACCACACCATTACAGATGATGTAAATGTGCTTATTTCAGATGCCTGGGTAATGGATAATCCATCTTTTGGGATTATTAACAACCAGCTTACAGAGCAATCGCGGGGTGTCAGAATAAACAGATGGGCAGTAGAAAAAATTATTGATGCAGGATATGGGCTGGCAACAATTTATTATGGGGAAGTCGACCCTGATAAAAATGATTTTTATGACGGGATTCATCCTTTCTTTTATGAAAATGGCCGTCAACAGCCTGCTGCAAATGAGTGGGGATCGATTACAGCATGGGCATGGGGACTGAGCAGGGCATTGGATTATATGGAGAATGATAATGAAGTTGATGCAACAAAAGTTATAGTTTTCGGACATTCACGGCTTGGAAAAACATCATTATGGGCAGGTGCCCGTGATGAAAGGTTTGCTGCCGTAATTTCAAACAATTCAGGTTGTGGGGGAGCAGCAATGTCAAAAAGGAAATTTGGAGAAACCGTTGCACGTATCAATAATAGCTTTCCACACTGGTTTTGTCGTAATTTCAGGAACTATAACCTGAATGAAGAAGCATTGCCGGCAGACCAGCACGAACTGATTGCACTGATTGCACCCAGGCCTGTATATATTGCAAGCGCGGAGGAGGATCAATGGGCGGATCCCAGGGGGGAATTTCTTTCTGCTTTTTATGCTTCTCCGGTCTATAATCTTTTTGGCAAACAAGGTATTTCATATGAAAAAATGCCCGCTGTAAACCAACCTGTGCAAAACACTGTGGCATACCATATACGGTCAGGAATCCATGATGTTACCGATTACGACTGGGAACAATATATCAAGTGGGCGGACAGGCAACTAGTAAATAAATAGGATAATATTATTTTTTGTCGGGAATAAAATCCAGTGACACAGAATTAACACAATGCCTTGTGTTTTTTTGCGTCAATCCTTCATTATAAAAGATGTGGCCAAGATGGCCCCCGCAATTGCTGCAGGTTATTTCGGTCCGGCGTCCGTCCGGATCCGGAGTTTTTGTTACGGCTCCTTTAATTTCATCATCAAAGCTTGGCCAGCCGCAATGTGAATCAAATTTGTCGACCGACCTGTATAATTCTGCTCCACACTGTTTGCAGATGTAAGTGCCGCTCTTTTTATGATCATTGAATTTTCCCGTGAATGGCCTTTCTGTCCCTTTATAGATTATTACATGTCTCTCAAACTCATTTAATTTCCTGTATTCTTTTTTATCTTCATGTTGTTTATCATGAATAATATTTTTGTCCTTATCTTGTCCGTTCATGGATAATGATATTAATATAAATAGTATGGATAAAATTACCTTCATTACTTTATGAATACAAATATATCAGATGAATTGTTCAATTCAGATCCGAATGTTTTATTTCAGGACAATGAGATTATTGTAGTTGAAAAACCTGCCGGACTTCCTGTCCATAAAAATGATTTTATGGTACATGATGCTGCTTACCTGACAAAAATAACAGGTCTTATGACAGGCCGGCGTATTTATAATGTTCACCGTCTTGATGCAAAGACATCGGGGGTTATGGTTATGGCTTTTTCTTCAGATACAGCAAAGAAACTTGCTATTCAGTTTGAGCGTAAGGAGGTGATTAAAAAATATCTGGCTATTGTCCAGGGTAACCCCGGTGAAGGAACCTTTAACAGTAAGGTGCTAATTAAGAAAAAGCATAAAATAAGAAAGGATGCAGTAACCAATTATAAAACGCTGGAGTCAATTATCACTGATATCTCATGCAAGGGAAAAGACAACATTGTTTTAAGCCTCGTTGAGATTTTTCCTGAAACAGGACGGTGGCATCAGATACGGCAGCATTTTGCCGTTAACAGGTTTGATATTGCAGGTGATAACCACCATGGAGATTTTACACTTAATAAGATCATTGCAGAAAGGACAGGAATTAAAAGAATGCTCTTCCATGCCTCTTACCTGAAATTTTTGAATCCGCAGACAAATGAACTGTTAGAATTTAACTCCTCAATGCCCGCAGAGTTCAGGAAAGTCATGGACAACTTAAAAAGTGATTAATAACCTGAAAAATAAAAGCAATAATTTGGATAAATATTTATATTTGGGTGATGATCTGATAATTATATAATTTATGGGAAAGAATATTTGGGTTCTTCTGATATTTAATATTTGGGGATTGTT
>JAAYJR010000295.1 GCA_012522835.1 Bacteroidales bacterium | reverse complement strand
ACTAAGTATAAATAACCATTTCATTTTTTGCATCCCATTTCATGCCTTTTACATAGGTAGTGTACAGTCCCGGAGATGAAAATCCATCCCACACTACCTGATGAACACCGGGCTCAAGATCATCTGCATACATACTCCAAACCACTTCTCCGTTGCTGTTGAGTATGTCAACAAAAACATCTCCCTTTTCAGGAACTTTCATATCCATTACTATATTATTGTCCGAATCTGTTCCAATAACTTTTATTTCAGACTCATGACGCACAATATTACCGGTTGATTTCCATGATTTGTAATCAAACGGCTCATCGACCATATGGTATCTTTCTTCATCGTCGCCACGGGTATTCCTGCGCAGATACGGAGTAAGCAAAGGAGTACGTTTGAGTGTGTCCAGATTAACTTTCCTGGCTGTTCCGTTTTCCCACAAATAAACCGGAATATCGAAAGGATCGAGCACATCAGATAATCCTCTTTCTATGCCTATATGGAATAATCCGAAGTTCCCGGGTTCGTGACCGGCCAGCCAGTGCATGATAATATCAACCCGGAATGCATCTTTCCCAAAGATTATATTATTGCTCATATAATCTTTTGCTTTACCGTCATGTGGTCCGGCTGCAAATCCATCACCATCACGTCCATATATTCCTTCAACTATATTTATTCCGGTTGGTGTTACACTGAATGCATCAAGCATCCTTTGAACCCAATGCTCCATATAAAACCCTCCTCCGCCACCCCTGAAAGGAGGACTGTCAATTACAGTATCCCATCTTGGTATTCCGGCTTCAACGTGTTTTTGCTGCAGCTCAGCTACCCTTTCCAAATAATCCGGCTGAAAAAATGGAAAATACCTCTTGTCATATGATTTAAAAACATCACGATATCCGCCACAAAACTGATGAAACCTTCTTCCTGTTGCTCCCTGAAGGTTTTTTATCGCACCTGTTATACCCATTGAGTGGGATTTGAATTTTGCCAGATTAATAAGGAAAGTATCAGGTGCATTAACCGGCGACAGAAACCCAACCTCTTTGAATACTGTTCCATCAACTTTTTTAAATATTATTTCATCGCCCAGATCCCAAAAATCTTTTGATGAAAGATTTTTGAGGTTAAAATTATTTTTCTCACACAAAGAAGTATAACCATTGGCTTCCCACATACTGGGAGCCGCCGCTTCTCTCAGATAAATATCGTCGGCACCTTTGGCTTTTACTCCATTAAGGAAACCTTCAATAAAATTATTATCGGTAGTAATTCCAAGATGCGAAGTCGGATCAGCCGGATCTATACGCTTGGCGGTCCAGTTTGGCTTACAAACTATTTTAGTTGAAATTGGATAACCCGTTCCTGGTGAAGTATTGACAAATATCTCGTCCGAGAGCCTGAAAGCCGCATCATAAATTGCCTTTGCATCAGTTTTCTCTTTCACAGATGTAAGACAAATAAATACGGCTTCCGGATGCTCCCTGATAAACGGATGCAAGTCAAATCCTTCAGGCTTTCCCTCATCAGCAGCTGCGAATGACTTAAATCCTCTGCCCGCCATACCGGCAATTCCGGCAGATGATGATAACTTTATAAAATCTCGCCTTTTCATATTGTATTGAATTACAGGGTATATATACTATATTCTTTAAAAACTTTTAACAAAAGTAAGATAATCCAATTTTTATTTGTTTAACCAGTAAAATGTTGAATAATGAGATTATCTCAAACAACTAACAAAAGAAAGAAGGCTGCTGCTTTTTGAAAAGCCTTACAAAACAGCTGACAGTCTGTTAGAAATTCGGCCCCTCCGGGTGTATCCAAAGACGCGTACTGATTTTGTCAGGGCCTCCCAGCTTTGCCACTGCACCTGCCACGCCTTCACTATTGTTCATCCTCTCATTAAACACGAACGGCATTCTTTTCAGGAAATCTTCCTGTCCGATAATACCCCAGTCTTCGTTACTGTCATTTTTAGGCGTATAATGAAGTTTTGGATAACCTGTCCTTCTGTGGTCACTCCATATCTCGTTCGCATTAAGAAAAGCATCAAGCCATTTCTGGGTCATTATCCTTTCAAGATTTTCTTCGTCGGAAACAGCTTCATCCCACTTAATAGTGATAGAGGAACGGGAGTCATAGTTGTTTCTTGAATCCACAGGATCAACATGTGTACGAAGCGGTAAGCTGGTATCGTCGGAAAGGTATTCTTCCACACCCTCAACTTCCCACTCTTTAAATGATTCCCTGACACCGTTTTCATACCATTCTTTGGCTGATTTGTCTCCCGGTGTTGTCCATCCTCTCAACGCAGCTTCCGCAAGAATAAAATTAACTTCCCCTGCTGTTAAAAATCTTCTGTATTTACCTCCGTTTCCGGTTTGACTAAAATATGCACTGGTTTTTGAAAATGGTATTCTCTGATCTTTTGCTGTAATATACGATCCGCTGGTAATACCTTTATAGGGAAACTCAGGATGATCTGCATACAGGCTTGCATCCCCGGTTACAGGTTCGTACCACCTGTAGAGACGCGGATCATTATATCCAATAAGGAATTCTTCATGTGCAGCGCTCATTCTAGAATCATTCCAGTTATGGTTCATTGTTTGTATGGGATGTCTGCCACCGTAAAGAAAAGTCTGGAAATTATCCGCCGTTGTAAGAATAAGTCCGGCTTCGTCAGCAATTGCCAGTTCTCCCTGATATCTGGCAAGCGTGGGATCAACTTTTACCAGGCGCATTGCAAGCCTTAACCTCAATGAATTTATATACTTCAACCACTTATCCAGGTCACCGGAATATGTGGCATCAAACTTTTCCAACTCCTTGTTGCCCGCTTCTGCATACTCTGAAAACACTTCATAAATATCGTCCAGTTTTGCAAAAAACTGATCATACAGTTCTTCTTCGCTATCGTAATTATACGAAGGTTTATCTTCCTTGCCATAATCCGAATAAATAAGCGGTCCGTGATAGACGGTAAGCCTTGACAGGGCAGACACCTGATATAAATCAACCCAGGCCGCATACAAAGGCATATTTCCTGCAATAGCAGCAGCCTTTATCACGTTACCCGGAGACATCACATTATCATAAACACGATCCCACATATTGTCATTCCAGAGATCGATAATATAATAGGTCGTGTTATTCCTGTTGCCTATAAAATCAGCAGGCGTGCCCACGTGACGAACAAAAGTATCGGTGGCAAGGTCTTCTCCCATCTGACTGGTTGTCAGACCCTGGGCCAAAGTAGCAAATCTTACTCCAAAATTTTTATCTTGCAATAGCGACTCATTCGATATCGTGTAAGGATTTTTGTTAACAGTTTCAAACCTGTCTGTACAAGCCGATATTAAACCAACAAATATTATAATGCTTATAATTTTTTTCATGATTTTCAATTTTAAAAATTAACTTTTACGTTGAAACCATATGACCTTGTAGAAGGCATGTTATAATTATCAAGGCCCTGCGAATCACGTCCCGCACTCATAGTTACCTCAGGATCGTATTGGGCATTCCTGAAAAGAAAGAACAGATTTTGTCCTACAAGGGCTACAGAAGCCGATTTTACCGGCAGGTTAAGAGCTCTTACAGGAACATCGTAATTAAGCGAGAATTGCGTTAGTCTTACGTTTGTTCTGTCATAGATATATT
>JAAYJR010000535.1 GCA_012522835.1 Bacteroidales bacterium | reverse complement strand
TCTTAAGGCTTTAGTATAACCCTTATTTATATTTTTGCACGTCAAGCTGACGGATAAAGGGTTTAATTCAGAAACAATTGTGCACAAATTTTTACTTACATACTTTTTCCTGCTCCTGCCAATTTTAGTTATTTGTCAGGTCAACGAAAGAAGGACTGAGAGGTTGGAAGGGCTACAAATCGATGCACCTGATACTGATACGCCGGAAAAGGATACCCTTATTTCAGGACCAACAGTTGCTACTGACACCCTAATATCAGATTCACTTAGTGCCTCATCAGGAAAGGCGCCGGTATTAGCGGCTCCTATTGAATATACAGCTGAAGATTCTATTATTATTTCTTTCGACGGACAAAAAGTATTTTTATTTAATAATTCTAAAGTCACATACCAAAATATTGAGCTTACAGCATATTTTATTGAGCTTGACCTTGAAACAAAGGAGGTATATGCCGAAGGAATGGAAGATTCCACAGGGGTGCTGATACAAAAACCAATTTTTAAAGATGGTGATGAAGAGTTTGAATCAAACACCCTCAGGTACAATTTTGAGTCAGAAAAAGGTATCATTACAGATGTTGTAACAGAGCAGGGAGAGGGTTTTGTTCACAGCAAACTGACAAAAAAAATATCAAAAGATGTCTTCATTCTGAAAAATGGCAAGTATACAACATGTGATGCAGATCACCCACACTTTTATCTGCACATGACAAAGGCAAAGGTTATTTCCAAAAACAAAATAATAACAGGGCCGGCCTATATGGTATTGGAGGACTTTCCCATATATTTCCCTTTTTTACCCTTTGGTTATTTTCCCAATACTCCTACCTATTCTTCAGGAATCCTGATTCCTTCTTATGGTGAGGAGACTAACAGGGGTTTTTTCCTGCGTGACGGTGGTTATTACTGGGCTGCCGGCGAATATTTTGATTTTGCGTTAAGAGGTGACATTTACTCTAAAGGTTCATGGGCGGGAAAATTACACACCAACTACAGAAAAAGATATAAATTCAGTGGAGGTTTTGATTTAAGATATGCAGTTAATGTTTATGGAGAGCGTGGCCTGGATTATTATACCAGCTCCCCTCAGTTTGCAGTTACCTGGAACCATAGTCAGGATTCTAAAGCTAACCCTAATCAGACTTTTTCGGCCAGCGTCAACCTGTCGACAAGCGGATACGATAAACAGAATTCATACTCTGCGGATAATTACCTGCGTACACAAAAATCTTCAAGTATCTCATTTACAAAAAAATTCGAGAACACTCCGTTTAATTTATCAGTTAACCTCAGACATTCACAAAATTCAACCGACTCTTCAATGACTCTTTCAATGCCGGAGATGACCTTTAATATGGCAAAATTTTATCCTTTTCAGGGAAAAAACAGAAGCGGGGCACTTAAATGGTATGAAAAGTTTGGCATAAACTATACGGGTAATATAAGAAATACTATAACTGCACATGAATCTGAAATCTTAAACCAATCCTTTGCACGTGACTGGAAAAACGGAATAAAACACAATATTCCGATATCGTTGCCTAATTTTAATCTTTTCAACTATATAAATGTAAGTCCCAGCTTTAACTATGATGAAAAATGGTATTTCAAAAAATTTGAACGGTCATACCACGAAGATGAACTTTTCATGGATGAACGCGGCAATATGAGCCATCTCAAAACTGATACGATACCGGGGTTTAACAGGGTTTATGATTACTCATACAGTCTGGGGGCATCAACTAATATATATGGAATGTTCCTGCCACTTAACCCTAATTCCAGGATAAAAGGTATCCGTCATAAAATAACCCCTTCATTTGGAATCAGTTACCGTCCGGATTTCGGGGCTGAACGCTTTGGATACTGGCAGGCTGTTCAGGTCGACTCAACGGGACGTAATGAATATTTTGATATAAATGCAGGAGGAATTTACGGAGGCTCCCCGGGAAGGGGTGCATCGGGGGCAATTTCATTTTCAGTAAATAATAATATTGAGATGAAAGTTTTGGATACGAAGGATACTACGAAGACAGATGCCTCCGAAAAATTTAAAAAAGTTAAATTAGTTGATAATCTGAGTCTGGGCACATCATATAACCTTATTGCTGACTCTCTCAACCTTTCACCTTTCAATATAAGGGCAAGAACAACTGTCGCCGGGATCAATATCAATATGGGAGGAGTAGTTGACCCCTATATGACAGATGAAAACGGTAAAAAAATACATAAGTATGTCTGGAATGAAAAAAACGGATTAGGTAAACTGGGACGCCTGACAAGGGCAAATCTGTCATTCGGACTAAACTTTAAATCAAAAAAGGGAGAAAAAGAGGCAGAAACTAACAAAGAGTTAATTGAGGAAGAAAATATACTACCCGGAGACTATGCCAACTATGCTGATTTTAATATCCCGTGGGACTTCGGTGTAGATTATAGTTTTACCTATTCGGGGCCTCAAAGGCCAAGTCAGAAAGGAAGGTTCACGCAAACATTAGGCTTCAGGGGAAATATGAATCTTACAGAAAAATGGAGATTAAGTATGAATACCAACTTTGATATTATGGCCCGGGAATTCTCATTTACCACCATAAATGTCAACCGCGACCTACATTGCTGGCAGATGTCTTTTAATTTTGTACCTTTCGGATATATGAAAAGCTATAGCTTTACCATAAATGCAAAATCATCTATGCTTAAAGACCTTAAACTGCAAAAGAGACAGAGTCACTATGACAACTTTTAGATATGTGTATCACTGTTGTCAATTAAGTCAAAAATTATTGTTTATTTAGTCACACGAGTTAATTTGACGATTTTTAGTAAAAATTTAAAATCAGACATTTTAAAAATTAAAAAAGTTAAACCACATGCAAAAAATTATTTCTACAGACAAAGCACCGAAGGCTATTGGCCCATACAGCCAGGCGGTTGAAGCAAGGGGAATGTTGTTCATATCAGGCCAGGTGCCTGTAGATCCCGAAACCGGCAAAGTGGTTGACGGTGGAATAAAAGAGCAAACCCTGCAGGTTATGAAAAATATTGGAGCTATATTAAGTGAAGCGGGATATAGTTACAGTGATGTAATTAAATCAACCTGCATGTTGAGCGATATAGCTAACTTTAAAGCGATGAATGAAGTATACGGCAGTTTTTATAATGAAAACCCTCCGGCAAGGGCTGCATTTGCAGTTAAAGACCTGCCCCTGGGCGTACTGGTCGAAATTGAAACAGTAGCAGCAAAATAGCAGGGTATTGCCAGGTAAATTTTAATTCCTGTCAGATATTTGCTGTGAACTGTATTAGAAAAACTGTAAAATGATCGATTCATTAATAAGGTCCAAAACAAGGATTAAAATACTACTAAAATTCTTTCTGAATAGCAAAACCAAAGGCTATTTGCGCAGTCTCGAAAAAGATTTCGGAGAATCAACGAATGCTATACGCATTGAGCTAAACCGGTTCATTAAAGCCGGTTTGTTAAAATCAGAACTGGTCGGCAATAAACGCGTTTATCAGGCTAACACCAGCCACCCTCTTTATAATGACTTAAACAGCATAGTCCGGAAAACAATAGGGATTGATAAAATTATTGACAAGGTAACCAGTCAGATAGGTGACCTCGACAAAGCGTATATAGGGGGCAGGTTTGCATCCGGACTCGATTCCGATGTAATTGAACTCGTTTTGATAGGAAAAAACCTTGACACCTCATACATTGATATACTGACGGCCAAGGCAGAAAAGATAATCAACAGAAAAATATATTATATCGTCTTAACCAAAGAAAAAATGAAACATTTTTATAAAGATCAACCGGTACTCCTGATATGGCAAAAAGATAAATAGCCAGGTCTTTCAGGTCATTCACCTGCCAGATTTTTCCGGATTTTTATAAAAATAAATTACATTTACGATTTATTTTTTTACTATGACTTTTCAATCCTGGGTAGTAATAGCAGCACTCTTGTTTTTAATAGTAGCCTTCCTGGTGAGGGCAATGAGGCCGGGACCTATTCTTTTTAGCGCTGCAGCTATATTTTTAGCTACCGGGGTAATTTCTGCAAAGGAGCTGATTGCAGGATTTTCAAATAACGGAGTGGTAATAATTGTCGTATTATTCTGGGTCAATGAAGGCATTAAACAATCAGGACTTATAACCAGGCTGGCACAGGAATACCTTCCAAGAAAAAGACACCCCATGTTTTTTATGTTGCCACGTATTATGATTCCTGTCTCCTTTATGTCAGCATTCCTGAACAATCTTCCTATAGTTGTTAATATTTCCCCAATTCTTATAAGGTGGGCAGACGGATTAAAAATATCATATAAAAAATTTCTGATACCATTGTCATATGCTGCAATTTTCGGTGGTATGTGTTCTTTAATAGGCACCTCATCCAATCTGGTTGTACATGGCCTTATGCTGGAGAATGGATTCAGGGGACTGCACCTTTTTGAGCTGGCGAAGGTAGGCGGAATAATTTCAATTGTAGGGTTTATCTATATGGCCGTATTTGGTAATGCCCTGCTGCCGGGCGAAAAGATTAAACCACAAAAAATCACTACTGAAACAAAAGATTACTATTATAACCTTATTCTTAAATCCGGTAGCCGACTTACAGGCCAGTTACTTGACGGAAACAGGATACCAGGCCTGACTAATCTGATAGTTCATTCGGTTGAAAGACGAAACAGAATCCTGAAACCGGATGAAACCAGGATAAAATTGCAAAAAAACGATGAAATACTTGTAAAGGGGGATGCTAACAGCTTAAAGTATCTGCTGGCACATCAGGAAGTAAAAATAAAAGGAATGGATAACCTGAACTATGAAAAACCGGAAAACCTTAAACAGTATGAGGTTGTCCTCTCTCCCCAATTCATGGGCCTGGGAAAAACTATAAAGGAATTTGATTTCTTTAAAAATTTCGATGCGGTTATATTGGCTATTCACCGGAACGGGGAACCTCTGGCCACCAACTTAAGTAATCTCAAACTTAAGGTGGGTGACAATGTTGTACTGCTTGCTACTGAAAAGTTTATCAATATCTGGGAAAATTCCTCAATGTTTTACCTTGTTAACTATGTCAGGGATCATTATGTCAAAAAAAGTTCATGGCAAAGGTGGACATCCCTTATAATTCTCACAGCTATGGTTTTGGGAATTGTAATAAACGAAATTGTATCATACAGTTTTGGATGGCAATTAAATATATTCATATACGTGGCAATGGCAGCTATGCTGTTGGTATGGCTTAAAATTATGCCTCATGAAAACTATACAAGATCTGTCAGCTGGGATACAATAATATCTATTGCCTCAGCATTTGCAATAAGCAAAGGAATTCAAAACTCAGGTATCGCAAGTGCTTATGCTGAAGATGCTGTGAGTATAGTAAGATCACTCGGGCCTGCAGGTGCGCTTGCTGTAATTTATCTGACAACGGCAATACTGACAGAAATAGTAACTAATAACGCCGCTGTGGCTCTTGTTTTCCCGGTTGCCGTAATGGCAGCCCAATTACTGGAGGTCAGGCCATATCCCTTTTTTATAGCAATCACCATTGCAGGTGCATCGAGCTTCATGACTACCGGAGGATATCGTTCAAATTTAATAATCAAAGCTTTCGGGAAATATTCTCACCTGGATTTTCTCCGGATAGGTACTCTTATGCAGCTGATAGCATTTATTATTAGTGTTTTAATAATTCCACATATTTGGTCATTTTAATGACTGATGTTTATAAATAAAACCTTCATAAAATCAACAAAATGAATTATTCAGAAATTATACTTGATAAAATCGCAGACAACTCGGAAATCGTCGGCATAATAGGACTTGGTTATGTCGGATTGCCATTGGCTGTAAATTTTGCAGAAGCAGGTATTAAAGTGATAGGATTTGACAAAAATCCTCAAAAAACAATGAAAATCAACAAAGGCGAAAATTACATCAAGGATATAAGAGACGCCGTATTACGTGAGGTTGTTGACAGTGTATCACTTGTTGCCACTTCTGATTTTTCAAGAATCGGAGAATGCGATGCTGTACTTATCTGTGTGCCCACACCTCTTGATATTTTTAAAAAGCCCGATATGAGTTACATTGAAAATGCATGTATCGATATCGGACGGTATATGAAGCCCGGGACTTTTATCTGTCTTGAAAGCACTACTTATCCAACTACTACAGAAGATTTTATGCTGCCGATAATTGAAAAAGGAAGCAAAATGAAGCATGGCACAGACTTCTGGCTGGCATACTCGCCCGAACGGGTTGATCCCGGAAATAAAAAATTCCACACCCGGAATACCCCAAAAGTGCTGGGGGCAATGACTGAAGATGGACTTACAATTGGCAAGGCACTATAT
>JAAYJR010000537.1 GCA_012522835.1 Bacteroidales bacterium | reverse complement strand
TTATATAGGTCTTTTTGCTTTATATAAATCGATATATCATTTAATTAATAGCCATTTTCAGGCAATCATTATACCTCTGATTGTTTTTAGTTCACCACTTATGGCATTTTACTCAAATAATTTCCTGGTAAATGCCCCGGCTTTAAGTCTTTTGTTTGTTTGTTGGTATTATTTTATCAGGTATTATAAAGACAAAAGCCTTAGATATCTTGGCCTTTTTGCTTTTTTTGCCACTATCTCTGTTCTTTTAAGGACAACGATGATTATAGGGATTGTTCCAATTTTACTTTTATTCCTCGTTGAAAAAATTAGATTTTTTAAAAACAGGATATTTGCTAATAATTTATGGTTGGAAGGTTTATTGCTTTCATTACCTTGTATTTCTATTATTGCATGGCTGTTATTTGTTCGTAATTACAATGCCTCCGGTAATTCAGTTTATTATCTGACAACGGTCAGGCCTTTTTGGGAGTTGGAAAGAGATGATATATTTAAAACCTGGCATATGTTGACAGATAGCGTACTTCCAACAGTATATCATCCGGGGATTCTTTTTCTTACAGGGATTTCAATCATTGTAATGTTGCTGTATATAAGGAAAATGAACAAATACATGGTAGTTTTTAATATATCAATATTAGTATTCCTTTTTATATATATGCTTCTGTGGTATGCAAATCTGAATGTTCATGATTACTATTTAATTGAACTTTTAATGTTTATACCACCTTTACTTATAATTTTGACAGACTATTCAAAAAAGCATTTACCTCAACTCTATAAATCAAAAGAAATTAAGATCCTTGTTTTTGCAATTTTGATTTTTTCTATCGGATATAGTGCAGTAAAGACAAGATTAAAATACAATTCTACGGAGAATGTTCTGACTCAATTGTTGCTTCCTGAAAGAGAGATTGATTTATGGGATTGGTATCATTGGGATTATGAATCTAAGTTCAGAGCATACGAATCCATAACACCATATTTAAGAAGCCTGGGAATAAAAAGAGATGATATTGTGGTGAGTATTCCGGATCCGTCTCCGAATATATCATTATATTTTATGGATCAAAAGGGATTCACTTCTTTATATCAGGACGGAAAACCAGTCAGGGAACAGCTTGATTATTTTATTGACCGTGAGGCAAAATATTTAATCATCAACGATACAACATTATATCAAAAAGAAGAGTTTAAAGAATATCGGCAGAATAAAATTGGCAGATATAAGAATATTGAGATTTTTAAATTACAGTAATAATGCTACTTGTATTTTTAAATTTTTGCATATGAGACGTTTGGCAAATAGAATATTTTAATATTTCATTATTGAAAATAAATACTTTAAGCAGATGAAAAAAATCATACCATTGTTGGTTTTAATTCTGATAATCCAATCATGTATCGAGAAGCAGGATGGGAAAGTAATGGATGAAATAGCCGGAGGGCAGGAGGAAATTATGCCTCTGGCAAGAAAGCAGCTTAACAGTCCACCACCACCACGGGAGATACCTCTTGCTGACACCAAAGAGGTAGTTAAAAAGAGAATAATTAAAGACGGCAGGCTCGGATTAAAAGTTCCGGATCTTGAAAATGCGAAATCCCGTGTCGATGAATTGGTAAAAAATCATGACGGATACTATGCTAACGAAAATTTTAACAATTCTGATTTTGAATCCTCTTATAATCTAAATATCAGGATACCAAGTTCAAATTTTGAGAAGTTTATATCCTTGCTTGAGGCCGGCATTGGAGAAATCCAGTACAAATCAATTGATGCAAGAGATGTTACTGACCAGTTTATAGATCTGGAAACGAGACTGGAAAATAAACAGAATTACCTTAAAAGGTATAATGAATTACTTGCACGGGCTAACAACGTAAGGGAAATATTAGACATTGAAGAAAAGATCCGTGTTTTGGAAGAGGAAATTGAAAGCACTACCGGAAGGCTCAAATATTTAAGCGATTTGGTTGATTACAGTACACTCAATCTAACACTGACTGAACCAAAAGATTTTAAGTATAAACCTGTAAGCCGGGATAAGTTCACTGAGAAATTAAAGCAGTCAATATCTAAAGGTTGGTATGGATTTATGGATTTTTTACTTTTTATCATTAAAATATGGCCTTTCTGGATTATTGTTGCTGTCGTTATTTTATTCTGGAACAATATCCGGAAAAAGAAAAGGAAAGTGCAAAAGCATTAAGATTAACTGTTATTTTTGCTGAATGATCACTTAAAAAGTTGTTATGTATTTATTTTTTGACACTGAAACAACCGGATTGCCTAAAAATTGGAAAGCTCCTGTATCGGATCTTAACAACTGGCCCCGATTAGTTCAACTTGCATATTTATTATTCGACAGCAATGGAAATCAGATATCAGCCGGAGATTATATAATCAGGCCCGACGGATTTACAATCCCATATTCTGCTTCACGGGTTCACGGCATAACCACAGAACGTGCTTTGCGGGAAGGACTGGACATTTCTACAGTACTGGACACATTCAACTCATTCATTGAACAGGCCAACTTTCTTGTTGCCCATAATATGTCTTTTGATGAAAAAATTATCGGTTCTGAATTTTTAAGGAATTCAATGCCAAATCCGATTCCTTCAAAAAGAAGAATTTGTACTATGGAGAGAACAACAAATTTCTGTGCATTAAACGGGCCTTATGGTTATAAATGGCCAAAACTTTCAGAATTACATTATAAATTGTTTAAGTCAGATTTTGATGAAGCACATAATGCAGCAGTTGACATAACAATTACTGCAAAATGTTTTTGGGAGTTAAGAAGAATCGGGGAAATTTAACTTTACCGGAATGAATTGGATATTACTAATTATTGCAGGCCTCTTCGAGGTTGGTTTTGCATCTTGCCTGGGTAAAGCCAGGGTATCAACAGGAATTGTTGCAACTTACTGGTACATTGGTTTCGCGGTATGTGCAGCAATAAGCGGGTATTTGTTAATAAAAGTAACTCAACATTTGCCTATAGGTACTGCTTATGCAGTATGGACAGGGGTGGGGGCGGCAGGAACCGTACTTGTCGGGATACTGGTTTTTAATGAGCCTGCCGATTTTTGGCGGCTTTTTTTTATTACAACACTGGTAGTTTCTATCATCGGACTGAAAGCTGTTTCAAGTTGAGAAACTATATATTATATTGTCAGAGGCACTCCCTCTGGCCTTTTATGTTTCCAGCGCCGGTGTGACCAAAGATAGTATTCGGGTTCATTTCGTATAATCTCCTCCATCTTCCGGATATACGTCAGAATTATTTCATTCGGCTCTATTCCTGCAGGTTTTTCTATAAGTGTTGTAAAGTAATATTCATATCTGCCCCTGCCCGTTTTTTTTATATACTGGAACATGATCGGGACATTAGTTTTAATTGCAATTTTTTCAGGACCGGAAAAAAAGGGGGCTTCACGGTTGAGGAAAATAGTCCAGAATTTTGAATTAGCCGGGGATGTCTGATCTGCACCTAACCACAAAATTGAAGGAATGCCACGCTTGTGAAAATCAAGTACCAGTCTGGCAGATTTGTTAACCGGGACACACTTGCCACCCCATCTCTCTCTTGAATAAATAAGGAACTTTTCAAATGTTTGATTTCCTCGGACAGGATTATAAAGCATAAGCGTTTTATGTTTGGTCCTGGTCGGAAGAATACTTGACCATTCCCAGTTGTTATGGTGCATAGCCAGAACAATCAGGCTTTTCTTTTGTTTGTAATAACTTTCGGCAATATCCAGTCCGTGAACAGTTAATCTTTTATCCAGCTCTTTTGTACTTATAGTATGGAGTTTTATGGTTTCCAGCATTAAATCTGTGAGGTGTTTATAATATTTTTTCATGATTAACCGGATCTCTCCGGCTGATTTTTCAGGAAATGCATATTGCAAATTTTCAAGAATTACTTTCCGGCGGTACCTGATTATCCTGCTGAGGATTAGGCAAAGAAAGTCAGACAAGACATAGATCAGTCTGAAAGGCAGATAAGATATCATTAATGCAGTTCTGTCAGATGAAACCGACGGTAATAGATAAGGCCGGATTTAACAGACAATTAGTTCATTGCTTTATCCTTTGATGCAGATGGTTTGTTCTTTGTATTATTCTTTGCGGTTCGCTTGAACGAACGGATACTTGCAATAGCAAAGGCCTTGATGTTGATAAAATTTAAAAATCTTTGAATAATGATTATTAAGCTATGCAGAAGGTAGTTTTAATAACAATACTGCTACATATCATTATATGG
>JAAYJR010000220.1 GCA_012522835.1 Bacteroidales bacterium | reverse complement strand
TTACAAGTTATTAATTTTAAATTTACACCCGAAAATAGTTTTTTCAAATAAAATGTCTTAATTTCAGTAATTTGAAAAAAATTCCGAAATATTATTTGTAATAACAAGTTAACCAAAAACTAGAAAAATATGGCAATACCTGTTTTAATGCCCCGCCAGGGACAATCAGTTGAGACCTGTATCATGGGGCAATGGTATAAATCGGTAGGAGAAGAGGTAAGTGAAGGTGACATACTTTTTTCTTATGAGACCGATAAAGCATCATTTGAAGAGGAGGCAAAAAGTAGTGGTACATTACTGGCTATTTTCTACAATGAAGGTGATGAGGTACCAGTTCTCACAAATGTTGCTGTTATAGGCAACAAAGGTGAATCATTTGAAGAATTTAATCCTGCCGGAGAAGCTTCCGCTGTCGCAGCAGCTTCCGGGGAGGCTGACGAAAAGGCTCCCGAACCTGTTGTTGAAGAGTCGCCTAAAGTTATTGAATTTGATGTTGAGACCGCTTCATCAGGCGGGCATTTGCGCATTTCACCTCTTGCAAAAAGCATGGCTGAAAAATTAGGAGTTGATGTTGCATCAATGAAGGGATCCGGCCCACGTGGACGTATCATCGCACGGGATATTGAGGCCGCTGCAGCTGCAGGCCCGGCTAAGGCTGCTCCGGCTCCGGAGACAGCACCTGTAGTGAAACCTGCAGCCAAACCTGTTACAGAACCAAAAACTACAGTTATTCAGCAGGGCGACGATTTTGAAGTAAAATCAATCCCCAACATCAGGAAGCTGATAGCTACAGCTATGTACAATTCGCTTCAAAATTCAGCACAGCTGACACACCACATGAGTGCAGATGCACGACAGATAATGAAACTGAGGAAAAAATTCAAAACCGAATACTCAGAGGGCAAAATATCCCAGAATGTAACTATTAACGACCTGGTTTGTTATGCAGTGATCCGTGCTCTTGAAAACTTCCCTGTTGCCAATACTCATTATCTGGGTGATAAAATGAAATGGTTTAAAAAGGTACACCTCGGACTTGCTGTTGACACTGAGAGGGGACTCATGGTGCCGGCACTCAAAAACTCAGATGACCTGTCAATTACAGGTTTGTCATACCAGCTACAGCAGCTGGCAGGACAATGCCGCACAGGCAGTATTAATCCCGACCTTTTAAGTCCCGAGGCAGCCTCATTCACTGTTTCCAACCTTGGAAATTATGGAGTTGAGATGTTTACACCTGTAATCAACCTGCCGCAATCAGCTATCCTGGGAGTGTGTACAATAGTTCCGCGTCCTAAAGAGATTGAAGAGGGTGTTTACGGATTTGTTCCTATGATTGGATTATCACTTACATATAATCATCAGGCTCTTGACGGGGGTGAAGCAACACGCTTTTTATCAGACATTAAAAACCAGATAGAAAACCTGAATTTATAAAAGCTTTAACTTTAAAATATATAAGCAATGCCAAAAAATCAATTTATAAATCCATCAGAAGTAAGAAAACCGGGGCAAATTGAATTTAAGCCAATACCGGTTAACCAGTACAATAAAACTGTTAAGGAAGAGAAAAAGAATTTTACCGATGAAGAATTGGTGAAAATATATCATGATATGGTTGTCATCCGCGAGTTTGAGACCATGCTCAACCTAATTAAGACACGGGGGGAATATAATGGTATTCCATACAACCATCCGGGACCCGCGCATTTGTCGATCGGACAGGAAGCTGCAGCGGTTGGAATGGCTTTTACACTTGATGTAGACGATTTCATTTTCGGATCTCATCGCAGTCATGGCGAAATTATTGCCAAAGGTTTGTCAGCTATTCACAAACTTGACGATGAAAGCCTTCAGAAAATAATGGAAAGTCATTTCGACGGAGTGACACTTGCACCTGTAAAAGCCGGACATAAAGGCACAACAAAGGAGCTCGCCATTAAATTCCTGTTGTACGGTACTCTTGCAGAAATATTTGCACGTGAAACCGGTTTCAACAAAGGATTGGGTGGATCGATGCACGCTTTCTTCACTCCCTTTGGAGTTTATCCCAATAACGCCATTGTAGGTGGCTCAGGAGATATCTCCGTAGGGGCTGCCCTTTATAAGAAAGTAAACCGGAAAAAAGGAATAGTTGTTGCAAATATAGGCGACGCCTCCATGGCATGCGGCCCTGTATGGGAAGGGCTCTCCTTTGCCACAATGGACCAGTTTACTGAACTTTGGGAAGGCGACATGAAAGGAGGACTGCCTCTGGTCATTAATATTATGAACAACCAGTATGGTATGGGAGGCCAGACTTGTGGCGAAACCATGGGTTATGACATTGCGGCCAGGGTAGGCGCCGGATTAAATGCAGACCAGATGCATGCAGAAAGAGTTGACGGATATAATCCTCTGGCAGTTATCGATGCCTATCGTCGCAAAAGGAAAATACTGGAAGAGAAAAGAGGGCCTGTCCTTTTAGATGTGCTGACATACAGGTTCAGCGGACACTCTCCCTCCGATGCCTCATCTTACCGCACAAAAGAGGAAATTGAAGCATGGGAAGCTCAGGATTCAATCATCTGGTTTGGCAATGAACTGGTAAAGGCCGGCATAGCTACAGAAGATATCCTGGAAAAGATCAAAACTGAAGCAGAAGAGGTTATCACAAATACACTGAAATTATCAATTGATGAAAAAGTTTCGCCACATATGGATATGAAAAAATATCCAAACCTTATCGGCGAAATGATGTTAAGCAATCAGTCAGTTGACAAAATGGAAGACCGTCAGCCGGATGTAAACCATCCGATTGAGGAGAATCCAAGGGTACAGCAATTAAGCAAAAAAGAGAGGTTTATGTTTGATGAAAACGGCAAACCTCATTCAAAAATTAAGACATATGCCCTCAGGGACGGAATTTTTGAAGCAGTGATTGACCGTTTTTATAAAGATCCTACCCTTGTGGCCTTTGGTGAGGAGAATCGTGACTGGGGTGGTGCATTTGCAGTATACCGGGGACTAACCGAGGCACTGCCATACCACAGGCTGTTCAATTCACCAATTTCGGAAGGTGCAATTGTTGGCGTAGCAATAGGTTATGCCATGTGCGGTGGAAGGGTACTGCCGGAAATTATGTATTGTGACTTCCTGGGACGCTCAGGAGACGAGGTGTTTAACCAGTTACCTAAGTGGCAGGCAATGAGTGGAAATGTACTCAAAATGCCTGTTGTAATCCGCGTTTCTGTTGGTTCCAAATACGGGGCTCAGCACTCGCAGGACTGGACTGCACTTCCGGCTCATATTCCCGGACTGAAAGTTGTATTCCCTGCTACTCCGTATGATGCAAAAGGCCTTATGAATGCTGCACTGCAGGGAACAGATCCGGTGATATTCTTCGAAAGCCAACGTATATATGACATCGGTGAAATGTTCCATAAAGAGGGCGTTCCTGAAGGATATTATGAAATTCCGATAGGGGAACCGGATATCAAAAGAGAGGGAAGTGATGTTACAATTTTATCAATCGGCGCCACCCTGTACCGGGCTCTCGATGCGGCTAAGATCCTCGAAGATAAATATAACCTTTCGGCTGAAGTCATAGATGCCCGTTCATTAGTTCCGTTCAACTATGATATGGTTATTGAATCCGTTAAAAAGACCGGAAGAATAATCATTACAGGTGATGCCACAGGAAGAGGTTCATTTATGAGAGACCTTGCATCCAATATTACAGAACTTGCATTCGATTACCTCGATGCTCCTCCTGTTGTTGTCGGATCACGCAACTGGATCACACCGGCACACGAGCTGGAAGATTATTTCTTCCCTCAGCCTGAAAGTATTGTAGATGCAATTCATGAAAAGATAGTACCACTTGAAAATCATGTAGCTGAAAACGATTTCTCAGACGAAGAACAGATGGACAGGAATGCTAAAGGGGTATAATTAAATCTCTGACTGAATATTAGCCGTTGGCGGAAAAATACCGGATCCCGGTAATGAATTTCCGCCAACGGTTTTTTTATTAAACTTCTTCAGGAACTACATACGGCCTGCGATAGTTACGTGAAATCATCATGTCAGCTTCCGGATCATTGGCAAATTTTTCATAAGCGCCCCTGAATGTTAATTCTCTTTTCAGGCGGTACGAAATATTGGCAATGATAGGTAGCGAGGATGAATAGAACCCTTCACGGATATCACAATTCAGATCATAATCATTTCCTGAACGAATGGCATCGATAAAGTTGGCATAATGCTCGGCTCCGCCCGGTGCAGCAAGAAAAGTCGGGTCTTTCGGCACTTCCGAAGTCTCTTTGGATGAACCGGCAAATGGCTCTTCCTCCCTTTTCCTGAATGCTTTCCAGGTACTTCCGTTAAGCTCCAGGTAACCATCAGTTCCGTAAAACATATTACCTATCTTTATATTCAGGCTTGATTCTCCGTGTGTAAAACGGCCACGGGTTTCAAACTCAAGAACTTTCCCATCTTCATATGTAAACAGTGAAGTTTGGGTATTAGGTGTTTCCTGTGAACACTCTTTGGGGTCAATTCCATAAATCCCCCCTGTGGAGTAAATGGTCTCAGGATGCTCTTTTTTATTAAGCCCCCATCTGGCAATATCAAACTGATGAGGCCCCTGGTTCCCGGTATCTCCGTTGCCGGTATCCCAATGCCAATGCCAGTTATAGTGACCTCTTTTTTCATTATACGGACGGTATGGGGCAGGGCCTAACCACATATCATAATGCAATGATGCCGGAGGCATACTGTCAGGTGCAATACCAAAAGAGTCGCGTGGTTTATAGCAAAGTCCTTTTGCCATATAAACATCTCCTATACCTCCTTCGTGCAGAAACTTCATAGCTTCGATAACATTGTTTATCGAGCGGTTCTGAAATCCTACCTGTACCCTCACATTATACTTACGAGCCGCTTCAATCATTTTGCGGCCTTCAAAAACATTATGACATGCAGGTTTTTCAACATATACATGCTTCCCGGCCTGACAAGCCCAAACAGTTCCAAGAGCATGCCAGTGGTTTGGTGTACCAAATGAAACGGCATCTATTTCCTTATCTTCAAATACTCTCCTCATATCCCATACAGTCCCGGGCTTTGAACCGATTGCATCCAGTACCTTTTTTACTCTTTCAGGGAATAATGCCTCATCCACATCACACAATGTTTTGAGAAAAACATTCCGGTTATCCTTTAACTGGCACCATTTCCCAATATGTCCGTTACCCTGTCCGCGGATACCGATTACAGCCATGGTAATCCGTTCGTTGGCACCAATAATTGAACCGTACGATTTTGCACTGAAGCCCATTCCTCCAATTGCTATCCCGGCTGTACCAACCAGGCTTTTTTTAATGAAATCCCTTCGTTGTGTCATTTTATTTTTAATTTGTTAATTTTAAAGATTTGGCGCACAAGTTAATAAAAGTAATTATATTACTAAAAAAATCAGTATATAGTTTTATACTGTTTGAAGGCTTATACATCAGATAATGGGTAATGAAGAATAATTGAGGTTAAATGGAATCCGGCATAACAGGCCGGAATATCACAACTATATGGCAGGCATACCGTTCATTATAAGTGAACTATATGCTCCCAAACGGTTTTACTCACGGGTATTCCGTGAAGCATATTCTCTTTTCTATCCCTGATAACCCTCTCTCCGGGATAACGTATCTCAGAGTTCATTTCATCTGATGATGAATTTTTAAAATCCTCAATAATATTTGAGATTGTCTTTCCAACATATTCAAAATTACTCAATTTCTTAAGACTGACAGCCATAAACACCTGGGATACACCATATTCTGCATCATGTTTACTTACCTCAAAAGTGGCTGACCCTGAAGCAACTACTGTAGCCAGAATATCAAGCATAAGTGACAATCCCGCACCTTTCCAGTAACCAACAGGTAAAGTCCGCCGGCTTTTTAATATATCTCCCGGATCTTTGCTAAGTTCTCCCCTGGAGTTATATCCTCCGTAAAAAGGAAGATCCCTGCCCTCCTGCTCACTGGCTTCCATCTTTCCATATGAAAACTGTGACATAGCAAAATCAAGCACAACAGCCTCATTTTCAAATGGTACTGCGATGACCAGGGGATTATTTCCAAGGCGGCTCTCAGCAGCGCCCCAGGCTGGCATATTAGCCTCTGTATTTGTCCACCCGATAAAAACATATCCTTTTTTTGCAGCCTGCCATCCGTAAAAACCACCACGCATCCAATGATTTGTATTACTCAGGCCTGCGCAGCCCAATCCATACTCATCAGCAAGGCGTATAGCCCTCTCTGTGCAAAAAAGTGCATTAAGCGGCCCCGGGCCGAGATTGCCATTCCACTGTTCCAATGCTCCTGCAGAATGAATTAAATCAGGTTCACTGTCAACCTTTATATAGCCTTTTTTTATATAATCCACAAATCTCGGGAACCGGTTAACACCATGTGTATAGATGCCTTCAAGGCTATTTTCTGCAAAAATATCAGAACACACTTTTGCCTTATGCTCCGGAAAACCATATTTCAAAAGTATCCTGAAAAATAGTGACTGCATATCAGAAAAAGGGATTTTTAAAAACTCCATATATCAAATATTTAATAAAGCTTTTCGTATATCTTCCAGCAGTTTAGGCACTTTTTCAAAAGGATCGCCGGCACCCAGGGTTTCAACAGGCAGATATCCTCTGTATCCTGCGTTTTTGATTATTGTCAATAACAATCGCAGGTCTACCGGGGTCTCCTTACCGTTGATCCATACATTTTCTTTTATCTGCCAGGTAACTGCATGGCGGATATTTTTTCCTATCTCACTATATGGATCTGACATTCTGTAGCTGCCAATATCGAGGTTAAGTCCCAGCCATTCAGAATTTACCATTTCGAATAGCCTGTCCACATCAGCAGATGTTTTGAGAAAATCGTTATGGTTCTGTAAAGCGATAACCACACCAAATTTTTTACCATAGTCACAACACTCCCTGATATCTTCTGCCATCCAATCAAACACCTGGTCACGCGAAAAACCGTCGTGATCATTAGCCCCCGAGAAGATCCTCAGGTTCGGACTTCCCAACAATGCTGCTGTTTCAATCCATTTCTTAATTACCTCAATATCTTTACGTCGTGATTCAGGATCCGGATTGGCAAAATCATTTCGCACCCCCGTACCGCTGATATCAATACCAGACAAAAAAGCCTCTCTTTTAAAACGGTTTACAAACTCATCCGGAGGACTGTCAGGATAGCCCGGAAAATAATAGCCGGTCGGATCTATAGCATCCAGATCATATTTTTCACAAAATTTAAGGACATCGAAAAGGTCAATCTTTCCTGCCCGTAGCAGACTGTTAAAAGAGTAGACATTCAGACTTAACTTTAATTTTGATGATCGTCTTACTGCGGGTGACTTACTTTCTGAAAATATTGCATTGCCTGTCAGAACAGGTAATGCCAATGCCACTTTTTTTATAAACCCTCTCCTTGAATTTGAACTCTCCATATTTCTCTTATTTAAGAGGTAAAATTAATTATTAACTGATGTGAAATAAAAGGTTAGCATACTAATATAAATTGTCCTTCGCCCAGGAAACCATAATCTCCTTCATATCTGGTGAAAAGCGGTTATAATCATCAGGTATTATTAACTCCGGTTTGTCAGAATTTTTATAAAGGCCATATACTTTTCGGACTTCATTCACACACTCTTTAATATCATCTGTATCTGCATACTGATCCCATGAAGGAGCTATTATAAGCACCGGACGAGGTGCGATACATCCCAGGATTTCATCAAAATCGTATGGGATCCTGTTCACTGTTCCTGCGAAGAAACCCAAACGGGGTATTAATCCGTGAAGATGGGAATACTCATATATCCCTTCGGCAGTTTTTCCGGGCAGGTTTGTACGCATAGGTGTAAATCCGCAAACAGAAATGACACCCGCTATTCGTTCATCAAGGGCAGCGCTGTGCAATGCCACAGAACCTCCCAGGGAGTATCCGGCCACATAAATTTTTTGAGGGTCTATATAATCAAGGACTGACAGTGCATCAACCGACCACCTTACATCAGCTACCATCCTGCCCATTTTTGACCAGTGAGGAAATCTTTCATAAAAAAGCCTTCCCTCTTCAATCCTGGTCCCAAATCCTGTCTGGTCAAATGCAAACACAGCAAACCCTTCATTTGCCAATCTGTTAATAATATCGCCTGAACGGGCATATCCCATTGCATAAACATACTCATGCAGGTAAATTACCACAGGCAGCTTTTTATTCACTGAAGCTGCAGAGGCATTATTTTTAGTGTATAAGGTTCCAAAAAGGAAAGGCTCACTTTTTATATCCTGCCCTGTCCGGGGCAGTCCCACCACCTCTCTCTTATAATCCGGCTGTTCACCCGGTCCGATTGAAGGAGGTTCATCCCCCAGCATCCTGACTATCTCCTTCCTGACAGCATCTGATTTTAATCTCCACCCCTGAATATCATTTATAGCTTTTCCACTATTATTCATTAAAAGTTCACCGGTGCCTTTTACAGGATAAGAGAGCGGGTCGATCCTCTCCCCGCTTATCCCCAACCATTTAGAAAAATTATAATCGAAATAGAGTTTATTTTCCGGTTTTATATCACCACGTCCAAAGGCATAATCAAAAAAATCGAGGTACCTCTCTATATCTCTGGCTGCAGGAGAGTGCAACCCATTCCGCAGGTCAATTGCAATCTTATCTCCGGCACCCAGGAAATCATAAGCTTTCCTGGCTGAGAGATAAGCCTGCTCTATGCCCCAGTGATTACCGGCCGATTCGGTAATTGAAGAAGTCAACATCAGTCCGCGCGGGGCTACCAGTGCCATCAATGAATTTTGGTCAACAGGTATCTTGCTCTCCCTGCCGACAAAAAATCTCAGTCTGGGGTGCAGCCAGTGTGGCCTGTACCAGGTCAATAATTCAACGGTTTCATTATTAAATTTATCAGCAGTATACCTGAAAGGATTCTCACCTCCCGTTCCCCCGCTTATTGGCACCACCGCAGTTATACGCTCATCATAAGCTGCAGTCCATAATGCCATTTTCCCGTTTCTTGAGAGGCCTGTCAGTGCAATTTGCTGTTTATTTACATTATCCAGAGTATATAAGTAGTCAATAGCCCTCGATGCAGCCCATC
>JAAYJR010000579.1 GCA_012522835.1 Bacteroidales bacterium | reverse complement strand
GATTCTGCCTGATCGGGACCATTTTTTTCTGGAAGATGGTACCTGAAACAAAAGGGAAAAGTCTCGATGAGATAGAGAAGATGTGGGTGAAAGTAAGCGATGAATAGCTCTTATACTTAAAATATAATAAGTGAAGAATAGTCCTTATACTTAGAATTCAATAAGCGATGAATAGCCCTTATACTTAAAATATTGTAAGCGAAGAATAACTCTTATACTTAAAATTCAATAAGTGATGAATAGCCCTTATGCTTAAAATTCAATTTGATTGGTATGTGATTCTTACTTTTTTATTGTAATTTTATTTTCTAATTTGAATTATAAATATCATGCTATGAGCAAAAAAGATTTTTCCAGAAGAAAATTCATTTCTGTTGTCTCCGCAGGATCAGTAGGCATGGCTGCTGCTGCCTCTGTCCCTGCCTTTGGAAGTTTTTCAAAGAGCAACAGTAATGCAGGGAAGCTTGCCCTTTTGGGCGGTGATCCGGTAAGAAGAAACAAGAGCTGGCCTGACTGGCCTTACGTGGACGAAAAGGTGGTTGAGTCTATCGAGAAAACAACCCGCAGCGGGATATGGTGTCGCATACAGTCAGCAACCGGCACTGTTCCTACATTTGAAAAGGCTTATGCCGAACTTATGGAGGCTAAATATTGTGTAGCTGTGGGATCAGGAACACAAGCTCTCCATACTGCTGTGGAAGCAATGGGTATTGGTCCCGGTGATGAGGTTATCACCTCTCCCTATACCGATCCCGGAACCATTGCTGCTATCCTGTCAGCCCGCGCCCTTCCTGTTCTGGCAGATCTTGACCCTGATTCTTATCAGCTTGATCCTGCCGATGTGGAAAAGAGGATCAATGAGAATACAAAAGCTATAATGCCTGTACACATGATGGGCCAGCCTGCCGATCTCGACAAGTTTATGGCAATGGCGAAAAGACATAACCTTTATGTTATTGAAGATGCATGTCAGGCACACCTGGCACGACACAGAAGTAAGATCCTCGGTAACATAGGCAACCTGGGATGCTTTAGCTTCCAGACAAGTAAGACTATTTCATGTGGCGAAGGAGGTGCAATTATTGGTGATGACGAGGAGTTGATGGATATATGCTACACAGTCCAGAACCACGGTACTTCCCGCAAAGGCCGCACAGAAAGGATTGGTCCCAAATATCGTATGAATGAATTTGAGGCAGCAATTTTACTTGGCCAGCTGGAGGGAGCAAAGGAGCGCTTCGAAAGACGTAATGCAAATGCTAATTATCTGTCAGAGAAGCTGAAAGGATTTCCTGGTATTGTACCGCAAAAGCTATATGACGGAACAGAGAGCGGATCTTTTTACCTCTATCCGATGACTTATAATAAAGAGTATTTTAACGATCTTGACAGAAATACCTTTTTGAAAGTGATCGCTGCCGAAGGTGTCGGACTGAGCGGTTATATCAAGAATGGCCTCCATAAAGAGCCCTGGGTTGATACTATCATCAGCCAGAAGATGTATCAAAAGATGTACTCGCCTGCAAGGCTCCGTCAGTTTAAAGAAGGAATGGATTTGCCTATGTGTGACCAGGTTTGTGAAGATATGCTGATGCTTTGGGCATCAGGACCGCTGCTGGGTACAAAAGAGGATATGGATGATGTCATCAATGCGATCATGAAAATCTATGAGAATCGTGATCAGCTGAAATCCTTGAAATCCTGAATTCTTTTTGCATTCATGAATTTATATCCGGTATCCTGCATCTGTTTTTGCCGGGGAAAGGGAATGTACTGTTTGAAGGGTGGTAAAAAAAACCTGTAATTATATAATTTTTTTCACTGCTGTCCGGTTTAATAAATATTCATAATTCAAAAGACTGTAATGTACTGGATATCAAATTACATATACTATAAAAATTTGATGTTTTTTGAATTTCATTTTCAAATTAAAAAATCAATACATGACCATTATGTTTTGCAAATCAATACATTATACGAATATATGGTTTTTTAACCGGACAGCAGTGAATTTTTTTATAATAAACTTATCATTTGGAGTGTGGTTATGTTTTTGCGGGGCTATGCTCAAAAGTCCTGTGCAGTTGAAAAAATTTGCGATGCGTAGCAAAAACCGGGATTAAAATAACCTGCTTTGGTTTTGGATAATCCGGTTTCAGTAAATTTTTTACTTAATATATGTTCATATATAAACATTATGATATTTATAATAAAAAATTTTTTTATCAAAATAGTTGCCCTGCTTTTTACTGTTTCACTTTTTTGTCTTCACTCAGCCGGCGCCACTTCTTATGGAAGGGAAGAGGGGCAACAGATATATTTGTCAGTATTTGATGTGGATGCAACTCCCCCCGCCGGAAGCCAGTTAACTTACCAGGAGATGAAAAATTCATGGGATCTGGGGCTGCGGGCACGGGGAGTGGTTATCTCCGGTGCTGGTAAGCCGGTTGTTTTGCTGGCGGTCGACTGGATAGGAATTTCAAATGAGAGTCAGGACCGGTTTAAGCAAGCTCTTGCAGAAGCAGCGGGTACCTCACCCGGCCGGGTGGCTGTGCATACCCTTCATCAGCATGACGCTCCGATATGTGACTTTACGGCAGAGAAATTATTAGAAAATGCAGGTGTTGACCCGGGATGTTTCAACGGCTCTTTTGCCCGCAAGATGCTTGTGAAACTGCAGGATGCGGTAAAAAGCTCGATTGAAAATGCCCGTCCCGTTTCACATGTAGCTTATGGAGAAGCTCCTGTTTATGAAGTCGCTTCCAACCGCAGGATCCTGAATGATGAGGGGAAGGTTGAGGCATCGAGAAGTTCATCCTGTAGAGACCCTCTTCTGAGGGCCCTGCCTGAAGGGGTGATCGACCCGATGGTGTCGGTGGTAAGTTTTTGGGACAATGAAGAGCCACTGGCTGTTCTGAGCTTTTACGCAACCCATCCGCAGAGTTACTACCTGACACAAATTGCCAATCCTGACTTTCCGGGGATAGCACGATTTTACAGGCAGCTGGAGGTGCCGGATGCCCTGCATATTCATTTCAACGGCGCCGGAGGAAATATAGCAGCAGGCAAATATAATGACGGTTCGAAGGAGATGCGGCAGATCCTTGCCGGACGGCTGGCTGATGGCATGAAACGAGCCTGGGATCGGAGCAGAAAAAGTGTTGTCACTGCTGAAATGATTAATTGGGAGACTGAGCCCATATCTCTTCCTGCTACTGATAATATTGAAGAGATTGAACAGAAAATTACAGATAAAAACCTTGCTTTCAACTATCTGCCTAATAATATGGGTAAGCTGGGATGGTATAAAAGGAATAAAGAAGGAAAAACAATCGACCTCGGATGCCTCAGCATAGGGGATGTCAGATTGCTCTTCATGCCCGGTGAGCTTTTTGTGGAGTATCAGCTGGCTGCAAAGTCAATGAGGCCCGGCCTGTTTGTGGCGATGGCTGCTTATGGTGACTACGGGCCATTTTACATAGGTACTGAAGAGGCTTATGATGAGGGTGGTTACGAAATAGTTACCAGTCCGGTGACTGGTGGGTCTGAGGCTGTTCTCATGGAAGGATTGAAAAAGCTTTTACATGTTGATTAATAAAATCACTGACTGGAAATTTACCGGATCAGAACTATAACCTGATGATTAATCAAGTACTAACTGCTAGAATATGAAACTAATACTGTATAAAAAAAGATTTTTTCTAACTGCATTACTTCTCTTTTCAGGGATTGGTGTCTTCTCTCAGCCTGAAACCAGTCCGGTTAAATTCTTTTCATCTTCAGATAAGAAAGAGATAGTGATTGAGAATATGTCTGAATGGGAAAAGCAGCGGCTTAAAATACTCCGGGGCATGGAAGATGCGATGGGCAAATTGCCTGAATGGCCGGTTTTACGGGAGACGGACATGCAGATTACGGAGGAGTCGGCTGAGAAGCACTACACCAGATATACAATTACAATAAAAGCTTATGAAAAGGAGAGAGTTCCGGCATATCTGTATATCCCGCACAAGAAGGTTAAAGATGACAAGTTTCCGGCTATAATTGCCCTTCATCCCACAGGTGCACTGGGGAAGAAAATTGTTGACGGCGAAGGACTTGCCAACAGGGGGTATGCCAAAGAGCTTGCTGAGAGGGGTTATGTTGTTATCGCACCCGATTACCCGAGTTTTGGAGACCTGGAAAATTTTAATTTTGAGGCAGACAGGTATGAGTCAGGTACAATGGCTGCAATTTTTTATCATATGCGTTGTATTGACTACCTGAATGAACGTGATGATGTTGATCCTGACAGGATTGGTGTCATTGGCCACTCGCTGGGCGGACATAATGCTATGTTCCTGGCTGCTTTCGACAACCGCATAAAGGTGATAGTGTCGAGTTGCGGCTGGACTCAGTTTGAGTATTATGATATTGGTAAATCTGCGATAGAAAGATATGGAGGCAGGCTTGGGCCGTGGGCACAGGACAGGTATATGCCGCTGATAAGGGATAAATACAATCTGGATGGTGAAAAGATACCTTTTAATTTTCATGAGATCATCGCGCTGTTTGCCCCCCGGGCTTTCTTCTCCAACTCACCTCTGAATGACAGTAATTTTGATGTCAGAGGTGTGGTAAAAGGCATAGCTGAGGCTCAAAAGATATATAATTTTTTCGGAGTGCCGGACCAGCTGAGAGTGCGGTACCCAGAGGCTGAACATGACTTCCCTCCGGAAGTGAGAATGGAGGCATACAGATTTATTGATGAAGTGCTGAAACATTGGATACCGTCGGTTGAAACCGACGGCAAGGGATAGAGCAGAGAGGTTGCATCAGTGCTATATTGGAAAATCCGTCGGTTGAAACCGACGGCAATGGATAAGGCAGAGATGTGACAGTCTGCAGTTAGGGATAAGGCCAGATGTAGCAGTCTGCAGTTAGGGATAAGGCCAGATGTGGCAGTCTGCAGGTTCAGAACCTTATCCATTGCCGTTCGCTTGAGCGAACGGAACAGGGCAATGCAGAGAAGATGCAATAGTGCTTTATTGGGCATCCGTCGGTTGAAACCGACGGCAATGGATAAGGCAGAGATGTGACAGTCTGCAGTTAGGGATAAGGCCAGATGTGGCAGTCTGCAGTTAGGGATAAGGCCAGATGTAGCAGTCTGCAGGTTCAGAACCTTATCCATTGCCGTTCGCTTGAGCGAACGGTTGACATTATGAAAAAAATTATTTTGATTTTATTAATAAATTTTAAATATATGAAACAAAAATTTACAACCACAAGCCTGGCATTACTGTTAATAAGCCTTTTTATAACAATTAGTTGTAATAATGAATCCGGTAAAACCAACCACCAGGGTATAAATCCCAATATGTTTTCCGGCAGCGATTTTCAAAAGATACAGGCAGCTGTCGATGCTGCCAGGGGTACTACCAACAAAATAATCATACCTCCGGCAAATTCTAATGGCACAAATATATGGCTTCTCGACAGCGCAATACTTCTGCCGGGCGACATGACAGTGATACTCGACAACTGTACGCTACAGCTCTCTGACCAGTGCAGGGACAACATGTTCCGGAGTGAAAATGTGGGTATCGGAATAACTGACCCCCAATGGCTCAGGAATATCAGCATAATCGGGGTCGGGGATGTTTTATTGAAAGGTGCTGATAATCCAAGGGCAACAGGCGATGGCAACAGAACCCTGGTGCCAGCTAAGCAGCCGGGCAGGGTCAGCTATGGCAGTGATGCAGGGAAGGAGGGGATCAAGCAAAAGGGTGACTGGCGTAATATTATGATCCTGATGGCTTATGTTGACGGCTTCAAACTGAAGAATGTTAATATTAAAGGTGCACATGCCTGGGCAGTAAGCTTCGAACGCACCCTGAATGCAGAGATCTCAGATATTACCTTCGACTGTCCTGAACATCAGGTGGTGAACGGGAAAGAGGTATTTATTGCAAACAGAGACGGAATTGACCTCCGCCACGGATGTAAAAACTTCAGGATCAACAATATTTCAGGAACAACCGGAGATGATTTTATTGCACTTTCAATCCTTGGATTAAACGCTGAAAATAAAGAGGGAGGGACAGTGAACTCAACTATGGTAACATCAAAGCACTGGCGCGGGCCTGAGGATGATACGGAAAATGTAGTTATTTCAAATATCTCCTGTAATGCACTTACCCGCGGAGTAGCAATCAGGGCAAATAGTACAGCAGGGATAAGAAATGTGTTTATTAACGGACTGATCTGGGAAGGACGCTATAATGCCATCCTTGCAGGCGGTAAAGGGTATGGTGATCCTTCAATTCCCGGAAGGATAAATAATATCCATGCCATGAATATAACAGGAAATGGCCGTTCGCTGATACAGATCGAAGAGGCTATAGCCAACAGCTGTTTTATGAACGGGATTTACCGCGATACCGGAGAGCAGATGGTGATCTATAATATTGACAAAAATGCTCTCAGGAATGTGATATTTGAAAATTTTGTCCACATCAGGCCGGAATAAATAATTCTCAGTAGTGTCCACTTAAGATAGAAATAATTCTTTTTAAATTATTGGATTACAATGTACTATGAGATTTAAATTTATGTTCGATTTGAAATATAAAATTATATATAATACATAATTTAAGATTCAATTCTAATCAAATGAAACGAACATGTTCTTTTTTAATCAAAAATTACACAAAAAAATATGATTAAAATAAGAATATGCGAGAACGAAGTGGTTACATTCGTTCTCAAATTTTTAATTAGGTTATTTTCAAACAAATATAAAATTTTAAACGGATGAAACCCCCATGAGGGATGACGTTAATTTTTAAGGAGCCCTCACAAAAGGGAATGAATATAAGAGTTAAATTGCAACGATAAAAACTTTAATCCACGTTGCAATGAAAGAAAAAGTAGAATTT
>JAAYJR010000204.1 GCA_012522835.1 Bacteroidales bacterium | reverse complement strand
TTTATATTATGGAAAAAACAGACAGAATCCAACCAGCTTTTAAACCAAATTAAAAGAATAGCGTCAAATATATAAATTTCAAATAAAAAGAATATTAAATTTGAGCCTTGTAAAAAAAACAGGGCTTTTTATAATTTTTTAAACTTACCGATAGTTTAATTTGTTTTACTAAAATATTTATATATCAAAACCGGCTATGAGAAGAAAAATAATATTAACATCTGTCATACTTGTTCTCTTATCGATTGCAGCATTTATAATCTTTACCGGGACAAGTAATGAAAGTGTATATATTACCTCTTCAGTGCAGAGGGGACCATTTGAAATATTGGTCTACTCAAGCGGACAACTGGAAGCTCAAAGTTCAGAAAATATTGTTGTCCCGGAAATTTTGCGTGACCGTAGTGTCAGGATTTATGAAATCAAAATTACCGACCTGGTTGAAGAGGGAACTGTTGTTGATTCGGGCGAATATGTTGCATCGCTCGACCATAAAACAGTTGAAGAGGTTCTGGTCGGGGCACAGGAAGACCTGGAACAGGCACTTAACAATTTTGATGATGCAAAAATGGACTCTAACCTCACTCTGAGCAATTATCGTGACCTTATAGTAAATGCGAGAGAGGAGGTGGAAGAGATGCAGATAATCCTTGATGAATCCATCTATGAATCGCCGGCTATTATCCGGAAAGCTGAAATGGACCTTGACAAGGCAAAAAGAAAGCTCAAACAGGAGATCAGCGCTTATGTGCTCAGGGAAAGACAGGGAATTTCAAAAGTAGAGAGAACCATGATTGAGCTTTAACGTAGACAAGACAGGGTGAATCTTTTATACGAAGTTTATAGCTCTTTAAGAATCCGGGCGCCAAAATCTGGTATGGTAATTTACGGAAGAGACAGAACACGCGAAAAAATTAAAGTCGGATCAACTGTAAGCCCATGGAGGCCTGTCATTGCAACTCTTCCTGATCTCTCATCCATGCAGTCACTTACCTATGTGAACGAGATCGACATCTCCAAAGTAAAAACAGGCCAGAAAGTTATAATCGGAATAGATGCACTGCCTGAAAAAATTCTTGACGGAGAAGTGATTTCAGTGGCAAATATCGGACAGCCGATGCCAAAAAGTGATGCTAAAGTATTTGAAGTAAAAATAAAGGTACTTGGAGATGTAAATGACCTGAAACCGGCAATGACAACAAGCAATATTATTCAGACCGGCATTTTCACGGATACTTTATTTATAGCTTCAGAGACTGTCTTTGAAAATGATTCACTTCAGTACGTATTTCTGGAATCAAATGGTACAATCACCAAACAGATAGTCGATTTGGGGGATGAGAATGAGAATTTCATCTTAATCAGGAAAGGATTAAAAGATTCTGACAGGATTTTACTCAGCCCTCCCGATAATGAGGAAGATCTGGCTTTCCAGGGAATGGAAATTTACCAGGAGATAAAAGAACGAAAGTTAAGAGAAGAGGAAGAAGCAAAAAATTCAGAAAAAGAAAATTCTCCGATCTCCGGAGCTTAGGCTTCAGGAGATTAAATTTTCAAAAGGATTGATTAATGGCAGGCGTAATAGAAAGATATAAATATAATATTTCCAGCGGCATAGAGGCAATTTTTGCCAACAGGGTGAAATCATTTCTGACAGCATTGGGCATTATTTTCGGAGTTGCTGCAGTTATCAGTATGCTCGCTATCGGAAACGGAGCTGAACAGGAAATACTCGAACAGATCAAAATGGTGGGTGTAAACAATATTATAATCACACCAACCGAAAATATTGTCAACACTGACGAAGAACAGGCTGCTTCTGAGGATGAAGCTCAGATAAGCACCAAAAAATTCTCCAGGGGATTAACTCTTCTGGATGCAGCAGCCATTACGGAGGTATTACCGACTGTGCATAAAGTATGCCCGGTAATCAGTTTTAACTATTCAGCTATATTGGACGGTAAAAGCAAACCTGTTGTTCTTGAAGGGATCAACAATTACTACTTCGAACTTTTTAATATCTCTCTTCAAAGTGGTGATTTTTTTAATGACAGCCAGATAGAAAACGGTTATCCTGTATGTATCATCGGCGATAATATTAACAATGTCTTCTTCAATCATGAAGATGCAATAGGAAAATATATCAAATGCGGACAAATCTGGTTGCAGGTGATCGGGGTCGTCGAGCGGAGAGACTTCACTGCATCAGCATCAGATGAATTAGGGATAAGCAGTACTGATAACAAAATATTTATTCCTGCCAAAACGATGACCATGAGGTTTAAAAACCGTGCCCTTCTGAGGTCTGATGAGATAGAACAAGCCTCTGCCTCAGGCAGCAGTAACCAAAATGAAAATTTAAACCAGCTTGATAAAATTATCGTGCAGGTTGATGAAACCGAATATCTCAGTTCAACAGCAGAGGTAATAACACGTATGCTGACAAGAAGGCATAACGATCTTTACGATTTTGAAGTAACAATTCCGGAACTGCTTCTGAAACAACAGCAAAGAACAAAAAATATATTTAATATTGTTTTAGGTGTAATCGCTGGAATTTCACTTATCGTGGGAGGCATAGGTATCATGAATATCATGCTCGCATCGGTTATGGAGAGGATTCGTGAAATCGGATTAAGACAGGCCATCGGAGCGTCAAGAAAAGATATTATTGTACAATTCTTATCTGAATCAACTCTTATAAGTGTTACGGGAGGGATCCTGGGGATAATTCTCGGAGTGGCATTGTCAAGAATTATAATGGCAGTGTTTGATATAAAAACAATAATTTCTGCCTTTTCAATCCTGATTTCGTTTGGTGTATCTGTTCTGATCGGTGTCACTTTTGGATATATTCCGGCCAAGAGAGCTTCTAACCAGGATCCGGTTGATTCACTTCGCAACTAATTTAAAATTAAAACTATGAGGGTCAAACACATAATCATTTCACTACTTATGTTTACGGCTTTTTCAGCCAATTCTCAGGAAATCAAAAGACTTACTCTTGAGGATGTTATTGACATTGCCTCCAGGCAATCACTGGATGCATTCAGAAACAAAAATATGTATCTGTCAAGTTATTGGGAATTCAGGTATTTTAAAGCTGACAGGCTGCCAACCCTGAATATAGAAGCTACGCCCCTCGACTATAACCGTTCGATGCAAAAGGTCTATAACTATGATGAAAACAGAGACGAATATAAATCCAGAGAGGACCTGAGTTCAGAGGTTGCTGTGTTGTTAAACCAAAACGTCGGGTTGACAGGTGGCCGTATTTTTGCCCGGTCAGAATTGAATATGTCCGAAAAACTTGGTGCCGACAGAATTTCATCATTTTCTTCAACCCCATTCAGCCTTGGATACTCACAAAATATTAACGGTTATAACAGTTTAAAATGGACGGCAAAAATAGAGCCTCTTAAATTTGAAAAGGCTAAGAAAAATTTCATACAGGCAAAAGAGGAGTTGGCTATTAAAGCAACAAGACGTTTTTTTGACCTTGTTGATGCACAAATTGAAGTCAATATTGCTACAACTAACCTTGCAAATGCAGATACATTATACAAAATAGGAACCGGAAGATTCCAGGTGGGTACTGTTACGCAGGATGAACTGCTTAATCTGGAACTTGGTTTTATGAATGCCCAGCTTGCCCTGACAAGGGCTAACCTGGGACTGGAAAGGGCACGTGCCCAGCTGAATTCATTTCTTGGTTACGATAAAAACACAAAAATTGAGTGTCTTGTACCTACTGAATTGCCCGGACTTAATATTAATGCCGAAGAAGCTATTGCTGCGGCGTTTAATAATAACCCGGAAATCCTGAACCAGCAACAACGGCTGATAGAAGAGGACCGCCGGGTTAAACAGGCAAAATCACAAAGTGGCATCAACGGCGAACTATACGCCCTTTACGGATTAAACCAAAATGCGGAGGAACTTGGATTGGTTTACAAAGATCCCCTCGACAGACAAAGGTTCCAGTTGGGTGTAAATATACCCGTCCTGGACTGGGGACGAAGAAAAGGCAGGCTGGAAATGGCTGAATCAAACAGAGAAGTTGTGCGTATCAGTATTAACCAGGAAAAAATTGACTTCGAGCAAAATATTATAATGAATGTAATGGAGTTTAACCTGCAGGCTGACCAGGTACTTAGCAGGGCAAAGGCTGATACCATTGCCCAGCTGGGATACGACGTTACCCAACAAAGATTCCTGATAGGTAAGGTTGATGTAACAAAGTTAAACCTTGCACGTAATGATCAGGAAACGGCAAGGCGTGCATATATAAATGCCCTTAGAACTTATTGGAATTACTATTTTACGATTAGAGAACTGACACTTTTTGATTTTGATCAGAAGATTTCACTTTCAGAAGATTTCGACCGGTTAGTTAACACATATTAATATGTCATTAAAAAAGAAAAGCATAATTGGAATTATTGCCGGATTTGTTGTAGTTGCTTTAGCAGTCATTTTCGGAGGAAAATCACTTACAGCAATTAAGGCTTATACAGTGGAAAAAACCACTTTTGAATCTGTGATAACTGTAAAAGGCGAGATTCAGGGAAAAGAAGCTGTACTTATTTCACTCCCTGATGACTTAAAAAACCGGGACCTGCGGATCCATGAATACAAAATAAAAGATCTCATTCAGGAGGGAAGGCTTGTTAAAAAGGGAGACTGGATAGCTACGCTGGATATTGAAAATATTACACAGCAGACCCAGTCAAACAATGATGAAATAGATAAACTCCGGGTACAGCTTAACGAGGCAAAAATTGATTCGTCAATAGAGCTAAAAAGGTTAAGAGAAGAGATAGAAGAATTTACTTACGATCTTGAATACCAAAAGCTGGAACTTGAACAGGCCAAATATGAATCTCCAGCCTATCAGAGGAAAGTAAATGTTGCCTACAATAAAACCCTAAGGCAGATGGAAAAAAAGAAACGTGATTATGAATTAAGAAAAATGCACCTGAGGGTCAGGACCCAAAGAATTGAAGATCATTACAACTCACATCTCTTTAGGGATTCTTTATTGAAAAAAGCAGTTATTGCCGCTGAAATACATGCACCGCAGGATGGAATGGTCATATACACAAGGGTCTGGGGAGGCAGAAAACTCAGAATAGGCGACAATATCAGTCCCTGGAGGCCTGTTATTGCCACACTGCCCGACTTGTCTGTGTTGGTTTCAGATACATATGTGGAAGAGATACATATTACAAAAATTAACCTCGGTGACAGTGCCAAGATTACCATCGATGCCATTCCCGGAAAAGTATTCAACGGGGTAATATACAAAATTGCAAATATCGGACAGGAATTGACAGGCTTTGAATCAAAAGTATTTAATGTCCTAATAGAACTTACTGATAACGACCCTGAGTTGAAACCGGCAATGACTTCAAATAACAATATTATTATAAATAAGATACCAGATGTACTTACAGTGCCCCGTGAATGCCTGTTCGCAGAGAATAACGTCAATTATGTGTATATAAGAAAAGCAGGTAAAGTGATAAGGCAGCCTGTTACCCCCGGACCTGAAAATGAAAAGGAGGTAATTATCCGGTCAGGATTAGAAGTTAATGATAAAGTACTTCTATCCGAGCCTGAGCAATTTGAACAAGATAGTGTCAGTACACAGGATTTGGATTTATAGTGTCTGATTCAATATTCCCGTCTTTCAGTTTTACTATCCTGTAGGCATGACGGGCTATATCTTCTTCGTGGGTCACCATTACGAGAGTGTTTCCCATCTTGTGGATCTCTGCAAATACTTTCATTATCTCTTCCGAAATAACAGAATCGAGGTTCCCGGTTGGTTCGTCCGCAAGTAACAGTGAGGGATTATTGACAAGTGCCCGGGCAATTGCAACCCTCTGTCTCTGTCCTCCGGAAAGTTCATTTGGCTTATGGGTCATCCTGTCGGCAAGGCCTACATTAGTCAGGATGTCGGTCGCCCTCTGTTTCCGGATCTCTTTCTTTATCCCTGCATAAACCAATGGGAGCATAACATTGTCGAGAGCTGAGCTTCTTTGCAACAGATTGAATACCTGAAATACAAAACCTATTTCTGTATTCCTGATCTTTGCCAGCTCTGTGTCGGAGAGATGGCTTACATCTTTATTATTAAGTATATACTTTCCATCCGATGGAGTATCAAGACACCCTATAATATTCATTAAAGTGGACTTCCCTGAGCCGGATGCGCCCATAATTGCTACATATTCCCCTTTATATATATCCAGGGATACTGACCTCAGGGCCCTTACAACCTGGGTGCCGATTTTATAATTTTTTGTTATATTCTCCAGGTGGATTATTTTTTGCTTCATATATATTAAAAAAATATTCCCCAAATATACCAAAAAATCAAAACGTGCACTACACTTGTACCTTCCTGAGTAGCGCTATCTATCAGACAGCGCCAATCGGTTCAGCTTTTTTCCTGTAAATCAACAGATAAATAATTGGTAAAATACCTACTGTATTGAAAATAGCAATACAAATAAACCAGGCTAAATGATCATTTCTGGCCGACTTCCATAATGCAATAAGCTTCCAGATACTCTCCCAGATAACTGCAATCAGGATCACAGGCAGCAGCCAGGGCATTGATGAAAAAATTTGTTGTTCCATATTATTTTTATATTTGACAAAAAAATAAAAACTACTTAATCAAAAGTAAACAATAATTTTATATGATTAAACCAGTAAGACATAAAAGACTCCGCCTGCAGAAAGTAGCTCTTATTTTAGGGCCGTTGCTGAGTCTGCTGATAATTTTGTTTGCCGACCTGGACCCTGATAATAAAACAGTAACATATACTTTTGCCATCGCTCTGTTAATGGCTTTATGGTGGATCACCGAAGCTATTCCCCTGGCTGCAACTGCACTTTTACCTGTTGCACTGTTCCCTCTTTTCGGAATAGTTGACGGAAAAACTGTTTCATCCATTTACTTCAACCATGTTATCTTTCTTTTTATCGGCGGATTCCTGATGGCCTTAGCCATGGAGAGATGGGATCTTCACCGTCGTATTGCATTGCGGATTCTGATCCTTTTCGGAATCAGTCCCGGAAGAATTTTAATGGGATTTATGCTGGCTACTGCTTTCCTTTCCATGTGGATGTCAAATACAGCTACTACTATGATGATGCTTCCCATTGCCCTTTCGGTAATATTAAAACTGGAAGAGGACCTGGGCAGCAAAAAAACTCACAAATATTTTACAGGATTACTGCTTTCTATTGCATTCTCAGCATCAATAGGAGGCATCGCGACCCTGGTGGGAACACCGCCAAATCTCTCTTTTGTGAGAATTGCTGCAATTATCTTTCCGGAAATGCCGGAGATCTCATTTGCTGACTGGTTTATCTTTGCTGTGCCAATAACACTTATTCTCTTTTTTGCAGCATGGATTATCCTCTACTTAATGTACCGTCCAGTTGAAAAATGGGAGAGCATGAATATTACAAGTTTCAAAAAAGAGTATGCTCTGCTTGGAAAACCAAAGCCGGAAGAAAAAATTGTACTGTTGCTGTTTGTTACACTGGCATTTCTCTGGATTTTCAGGGAAGGATTTCATATGCAGGCGATAAACATTCCCGGATGGGCTAATCTTTTTAATACTCCTTCATATATTAATGACGGTACTGTTGCAATGTTTATGGCCTTGCTGCTTTTTGTAATACCGTCGAAAACAGAAAGGGGCGAACGTCTGATGAACTGGGAAACAGCAAATAAAATACCATGGGGAATTGTACTGCTCTTCGGTGGAGGCTTTGCACTGGCACAGGGATTTGTAGAGTCAGGATTGTCAGTATGGTTTGGAGAACAACTTGCAGGACTTGCCGGACTGGATCCTGTTGTGTTAACACTTGCCAACGTCACATTGATGTCCCTCCTGACACAGCTGACTTCCAATGTTGCTACTACGGAAATGATCCTTCCGATATTGGCAGGATTGTCAGTTACTATAAAAATGAATCCACTTCTCTTAATGATACCGGCAACCCTGACCGCATCCCTGGCTTTTATGCTGCCGGTGGCAACACCTCCAAATGCAATCGTCTTTGGCTCCAACAGGATACAAATCAAAGATATGGTCAAAGCCGGTGTCCTTTTAAATATTGCAGGCATAATTCTGGCAACACTCTTTATTTTTTTATGGGGGACAACTGTATTCGGAATAGATGTAACTGTATTTCCCGAATGGGCTAAATAATCTTTAACCATCAATATTACCTTCAACTATAATAAAAATATCTTCATTACATCTTACAACCTGCAATAAATTAAATATTTACCAACAGTCAATATGAGGGTTAAAAAAATATATAACGCTACTTTTTCTTGAAAATCAGGTTAAGTAAAAACAATATAATAATTGCGCCTATGGCTCCGGTAAGTATGGCTCCGATCCAGCCGGCTCCAAGATTAATACCAAGTTTGCCAAGTAACCAGTAACCGACAAAGCTTCCAACAATACCAACGATAATATTGCCAAGAAGACCTAGTCCACCACCTCTGTAGATCATACTGCCCAGCCATCCGGCGGCTGCACCGATAAGTAAAGTAACAAGAATTTCCATGTCTATTAATATTAGTATTTTAAAGTACTCCTAATTTAACTAATTAATTATTAAAAAGCAATGACCTGATTTAACTATATAAAGGGCTGAACTTTTTAATTCTGACTGCTTTGAAACCACATTTTTTTAATGTAACTTTAGAAAATTAATTTTAATTTTATTATCATGTCAGTATTAAAAGTAATAGAAATCATGGCCTCTTCCGCTGAAAGCTGGGAGGATGCAGTTAAAAATGCAGTTAAAAGTGCAGGAAAAACCGTAAAAGGTATACGGTCGGTATATGTAAAGGACCAAAGTGCAGTTGTTAAAAATAACAACGTTGCTGAATTCAGAGTCACTTGCAAAATAACTTTTGAAGTTATTGACTAATCAATTTTAAAACCACCTCTTATGGGATTGATATCATTTTTGAAAGGTGCCGGGTCCAGGTTGTTTGGTAAATCAGACGATCAAAAGGAGCAGGAGAAAGCGGCACTCATTATGAGCCATATTAAAAGCTATGGATTTAACACAACAAATCTGAATATAGCCGTTGACGACGAAACCGTAGTTTTGTCGGGCAGTGTTGACACAATAGCAGATAAAAATCGGATAATAGTTTCTGCCGGTAATATCGAAGGGATATCCAGGGTAGAAGACAAGCTCACTGTTAAAGAAAAAATCATAGCAGCAGAACCGGAAAAAGCCGTTGAACCTGAAAAGCAATTTTATACGGTTGTAGCCGGCGATACCCTTTCAAAAATTGCCAAGCAGGTATATGGGAATGCAAATAAATACCCGGTGATTTTTGAGGCTAATAAACCCATGTTAAAACATCCTGATAAAATTTATCCGGGACAGGTACTGGTCATTCCTCCTGTCACCTGAACAGATAAAATTTAACATGAATAGTTTCAGAACATTTGGACTGATGGCAATTCTGACCCTTCTGTTTATATTTATCGGGGGTGCAATTGCCGGTCAGAGCGGAATGATTATTGCCCTGATTATTGCCGGAATTACAAATTTTATCAGCTACTACTTCAGCGATAAAATGGTGCTGAAAGCATATAAAGCAGAAGAATTACCTGAAACCCATTATGTAACTGCAATTGTAAAAAGGCTTGCAGGGAAAGCACAATTACCAGTTCCGAAAGCATACATAATAAATCAGGATCAGCCAAATGCCTTCGCAACAGGACGGAATCCTGAACATGCTGCTGTTGCCGTAACAAAAGGCCTGGTCAATACTATGAATGAAGAAGAATTATCAGGTGTTATAGCGCATGAACTCGGACATATTGCTAACCGGGATATACTTATTGGAACAATTGCCGCAACACTTGCCGGAGCTATCTCTTATTTAGGTTATGCCACAAGATTTGGATTGGGAAGCAGAAGAAATAACCAGGGTGGAAATATTATTTTCATACTTCTGGCTATGATCCTTGCACCACTTGCTGCCTCAATTATAAGAATGGCAATTTCAAGGGCAAGAGAATTCAAAGCAGATAATTTCGGTGCAAAGGTGAGCGGAAATCCTCTTTATCTGAGCAACGCACTTGCAAAACTTGATAATTTCAGCAAACAGATACCTATGAATGGCAATCAGGCAACATCGCATATGTTTATTGTATACCCCTTTTCGGGAAAATCCCTGGCGAGATTGTTCAGTACTCATCCCCCTACCTCTGAAAGGATCAGAAAACTTAAAGAATTAGCGCACGCAAATTAACATTGATTTTTGCTGGGCAGTATTAAAAGTTACTGCTCTTTTTTTTATATAAAAAAGGTTCATCCGACTAATGCGTAGTTTTTCTCATGCAAGCTATAAATTTTCAGCTTAAAAAATTCCATATCTCTAAATCCGTATGC
>JAAYJR010000132.1 GCA_012522835.1 Bacteroidales bacterium | reverse complement strand
TACCTGGGAGGAAGATGCACTGATCGCTGAAATGGTAGCAAAGAATCTTGATATTCCATTTCACATTGTTGATCTGAGCAGTGACTACAAGAAAAAGGTGGTGGAATACATGTTCAATGAATATAACTTAGGACGGACCCCAAATCCGGATATCCTCTGCAATCGTGAGATCAAATTTGACTCTTTCCTGGAAGAGGCGATGAAATTTGAAGCTGATTATGTAGCAACCGGCCATTATTGCAGAAAAGAGATCTCAGCATCGGAAGGAACTCAGGTATATCGTCTTCTGGCAGGCCTTGACCCAGATAAAGATCAAAGTTATTTTTTGTGCCAGCTAAATCAATATCAGCTTTCAAAAGCACTATTCCCGATAGGTAACCTCACAAAGCCCGAAGTCAGGAAAATAGCGAGGCAGCAGAACCTTCCCACTGCAGAAAGAAAAGATTCTCAGGGAATATGCTTCGTTGGGAAAATTGACCTTCCCACCTTCCTGCAACAGAAGCTTGAACCTAAAACCGGTAATATTATTGAGATATCATCCGATTTTATGGAACGAAAAAAGCAGGTGGAGGTAAATGATGAAAATTATCAGAAACTATGTTTCCCTTTTCCTTTCAAACCCTGGAACGGTAAAATAATCGGAGAACACCGGGGAGCGCATTTTTTTACTATCGGCCAACGAAAAGGGTTAAATATCGGCGGATACAGCCAGCCCCTCTTTGTTATAGGTACTGATGTAGTCAGAAATATCGTTTATGTTGGTGAAGGACAGACACATCCCGGTTTGTTCAGACACGGACTGTTCATTAAAAAATCTGATATCCACTGGGTACGGCCAGACCTGCAAATGGCAACAGAAGAAAAAAAGTATTTTGACATCCGCATCAGATACAGGCAACCTTTGGAGAAAGGTATCATACATATCAGAGATGACGGGGCATATATTTTATTTGAAAGGGAACAGAGAGGTATTACCTCCGGACAATTTGCAGCGTGGTACCTGGAGGACGAACTGATCGGTTCGGGTGTAATTATGTAAAAATAGTGTAAATTCGTTAAAAAACAGATATGATAAAATCGATGACAGGTTTCGGCAGGACAGAGTTTGAAGTCAACAGTAAAAAAATTATTCTGGAGATTAAATCTTTGAACAGCAAACAGATTGACATAAATATAAGAATACCGCTTATCTATCGTGAAAAGGAGACGGAGTTAAGAAAAAAAATATCAGAAAAACTGGTGCGCGGAAAGATTGACCTGACAATTTATATTGAGAATCACGGTGAAGACTCCAGCTCAAGAATAAATGAGCAGATACTGAAAAGTTACTTCCGGCACATAAAACAAATCAATAAAGATCTGGGACTGACAACCGACAACAGCACTCTGCAATCTTTACTTAAATTGCCGGATGTTATAAAAACCGAGTTTGAATCCGTTGACGAAGAAGAATGGAATGTATTAACCCGAAACCTGGATTATGTACTTGCAGAAACAGACAATTTCCGTTTAAGAGAGGGTACAGCGCTTAAGGTTGATATAACCGGTAATATAGCGGGGATACAAAGCTTGCTCAAACAGATAGGGCCATTCGAATCACAACGTATTGAAACGATAAAATCCCGGCTGGGAGAAAACCTTAATAAAGCAAATCTGAATGGGGGTATAGATGATAACAGATTTGAACAGGAATTGATATATTACCTTGACAAAATGGATATGAATGAAGAAAAAGTGAGGCTTGACAATCACTGTAAATATTTTCTTGAAACTGTTTCACAGGAATCCTTTAACGGGAAGAAGCTTTCATTCATTTCACAGGAGATAGGGCGCGAGATCAATACCATTGGGTCAAAAGCATATGACAGCAATATACAACGAATTGTAGTACAGATGAAAGACCACCTCGAAAGGGTTAAGGAACAGTTATTAAATGTCTTATAAAATGAAGGGAAAACTGATAATCATCTCAGCTCCTTCCGGATCAGGAAAAACCACAATTGTCAACCATCTGCTCCATCAGGGATTAAACCTTAATTTTTCTGTATCAGCGACAAGCCGCAAGCCACGTCCGGGTGAAGAAAACGGAAAGAATTATTACTTCCTGACTAGAGAGGAGTTCCAAAAAAAAATTAATAACGATGAATTTCTGGAATGGGAGGAAGTTTATAAAGGTATATGCTACGGCACCCTTAAAAGTGAGGTTGATAAGATAAGGGAAAGCGGTAAAAATGTCATTATGGATGTCGATGTTGTGGGAGGAGTGAATATCAAAAAAATATACGGTAAAGAAGCTCTGTCAATATTTGTTAAGCCTCCCTCTCTCACAGCATTAAAAGAGAGACTGCAAAAACGCTCTACAGAGACCCCTGCTAAAATTAAAATGAGAATAGATAAAGCGGCAGAAGAGCTACTTTTTGCCGGCAAGTTCGACGCGGTAATCATAAATGATAATTTACAAATCGCCCTGAATGAAGCGGAAAAACTTGTTTCAGACTTTATTTCCAGGCATTGATAAAAACACATTTTATGATTACAATTGTGCTGTAATAATTTTTTAGAATATATTTACTGACTTGTATTTGGCCAGGTTATGAACAATAATTCAAAGAAATCTTACCATAATAAAAATATAGGGCTCTATTTTGGCTCCTTCAATCCAATTCATATTGGCCATCTTGCAATTGCTAACTATATGGTTGAATATACTGCAATCGACATCCTTTGGTTTATTGTATCACCCCACAATCCTCATAAAAAAAAGGTCAACCTTCTCAACAGTGACGACCGGCTGGAAATGGTTCACCGGGCGGTCGACGGAGATGATAGGTTTCAGGTCAGTGATATTGAATTCTATTTACCTAAACCCAGCTACACCATAGATACCCTGACCTATCTTTCTGAACGGAATCCCTCAAAAAAATTCATGCTGCTCATAGGGTCGGACAATCTTAAAAACTTCCATAAATGGAAAAATTTTGAATCGATAATTGAACACTATGGCATAATTGTGTATCCCAGGCATGATTTCGAAAAGTCAAAAATGATGCAGCACCCCAATATAACCGTTGCAGAAAAAGCACCAATGATGGAGATATCCTCATCTTTTATCCGCAATGCGATCAGACAGGGTAAAGATGTCAGGCATTTTCTCCCTGAAAAAACATGGAAATACATCAATGAAAAGGGATTCTATCAAAAAAGGCCGGTCGATAAATAGTTTCGATCTACTACCGGCCTTGAGAACAGCAAGGATAATATTACTTTTCCCTCTGGCACTACTGAGGCTGTTTCTTGTATTTATTATATCCCTGTTAACGGTAATCTTTGGACAGATTTGGCTCATCCTGTTTGGGTTCACCAGAAATCTGCAGTCAGCCGTAATGCAGTCCTGGGGGAAAAGTATTATATTCGTTTGTGGTATTAAAGTTCATAAAAATAAAAAACCCGGTGCGGGCAATTTTATTATTATGCCAAACCACCGCAGTTATACTGATATTTTCCTGGTTGCTGCATATAGCCCCGCTGGCTTTGTAGCGAAAGCAGAGCTTATGAATTGGCCGTTACTTAAAACCGGCGCCAGGCTTACAAATTCCATTTTTGTATCACGCACAGATATTAAAAGCCTGATCTCAACAATGCACAAGATCAAATCTTCGGTCGACAAACAAATCCCGGTAGCTATATTTCCTGAAGGGACAACTAGTAAGGGCCCGCTAACCCGACCGTTTAAAAATGGAAGTTTTAAGATAGCCGCTGATGCAAAAATCCCGGTAATCCCAATGGCAATTCATTATAAGGATATAAAAGATTCGTGGATAGATAACGACACCTTCGTTGTCCACTTTTTAAAACAGATGAGCAAGCCGGTCACAAAAGTCTTTATCTGCTACGGCACGCCTCATTATAACAGCGATTACAAAATTCTTCAAAAAACGACCAGGGAGCAGATTGACCAAATGCTCACCAGAATGATAAAGAAAGTGCAACCTTAATATTTTTTTTTGCTGTTTTTAAACCAATAATACACAGGGACCCCGGAGAGGGCGGTAAGTATAGCAATGGATGATTCCACCGGCCGTTCCATGAATGCCAGGACGAGTATAGACAGGCTGACCACAATAAAAAATATATGTAATACGGGATAACCGGTCAGCTTCAGTTTACTCTTGCCTCTGGCCCGTAAAACAAAAACCCCGGCCACCGCAAGCAGCGGGAATATGCCAAGTGAAAAACCCATATAAGCCAGTATCTGTTCAAAAGTACCTGTCAATACCATAACAATAGCAATTGCACCCTGCAGTGCAAGCGCATATCGTGGCACCCTGTATTTGGGATGTACAATTGATGCAAATTTAAAAAAGAGTCCGTCACGCGACATAGAATAGTAAACCCTCGGGCCTAAAATTATAAATGCACTTAATGATGAAAACAGTGCAAAAGAGATCAGCAAAGAAATAACTTTCCCGGCAGCCCCGCCAAAAGCATGTCCGGCAGCCATTGCTCCTATTTCCGGCTCACCGGCCATTTGTCCGGGCGGAATGGCATAAACAAAAAACAGGTTTATCAACAGGTAGATTAACGTTACTATAGCTGTGGAAATCATCAGTGACCTGGGAATAACCTTCAACGGATCTTTAATCTCAGAACCTATATATGTTGCGGCATTCCATCCGCTGTATGAAAACATAATAAACATAAGGGCCAATCCGGCTGACTTCAGTCCTGAGAAGTTGAGTTCCATACCCTTATGATTAATAAAATTATTAAAATCACCCTTCCCCACTGTCATACCGGCAATAACTAAGCCGGCCAGCAACAGGATCTTAATTATAGTCAAAGCATTTTGCACCCTTGAACCAAGTATAACACCTTTTGAATGAAGCAGCGAGAAAATCAGAATTATCAGAATTGCCAGTGATCTGCTTAATACTTCTTCGTCTGTTCCACCAGTCAGCTGCCATGACTGCCAACCGGGAAATGCCCAGATGAAATATTTACTGAACCCTATTGCCGATGCTGCAATAGGTGCCGAGAAACCCACGATGAGGGATAACCAGCCACTCAAAAATCCCGGCAACGGGTGAAACAACCTTGAGATAAAAGTATATTCTCCGCCGGCTTCAGGAAAAGCTGCGCCGAGTTCACTGAATGCCAATGCACCACAAAACGCCACTATTCCTCCCGTAAGCCACAGAGCTAACATAATAAGAGGATCTCCCAGCATATCCATCAGAAAACCAGTAGTCGTGAAAATGCCGGCGCCGATCATATTGGCCACTACTATGCTTATTACCGGAAAAAGGCCAAGTTTCCGCTCCAGATCATTGCCCAATTTATAACTATTTTTCAGCTGTTTTATAACTGACAGAAAGTCCTGAACGGCTTTTCTCTGCAAATGTGGTTCTATAATTATCCAGGCTTTCTATATATTCCAGAAAATCACGTACTCCACCGATACCCATTGAGGTGTTATGCGCCGTAAAACAACCTCCTGCCTCCAGTTTAGGATCCATTGCCACAAAATAATTCTTATACCAATATTTGTCAGCATCACTAAAGACAAAATCATATTTGCCCGGCAAGCCGGGGACCAGCTCATGGGCATCCCCCAACCTGGCATCAATATAATCATCCACACCGGCCTTTTTAAAATTGGCTTTTGCCTTTAAATACCTTTCCTTATCAATTTCAATGGTGATAAGCTTCCCTCCTGTCTTACTAAGCGCCCAGGCCATCCAAATTGCCGAATGGCCTGTGGAGGTTCCTATCTCTAATGCTTTTGTGTAATTATTTTCAATAATAAGATCATAAAGGATCCTGCCGTCGGTCAGGGATACGTTCATGTCCCTCCAGTTATTGGCATTCTCTTCAAGGAAAGATTTTACCTTTCTGTCAAGTTCATTCTCAACCTCAGGATACTGTCCATGGGACGTGCATGAAAACAAAACTATTATAAAACACCAGAAATATTTTAACTTCATAATTCTCTGATTTAACATTCAGGTTAAAGATAAAAAAACTGAAAGAAATGGCTATCTGTTTCAATACTACTTTAACGTGAACTATTTAAAAAAAATTATATTAATTTAAAAAGATGCTTCAAATTCAGTTTAATACCAGATACTAACTATTAAATGTGAAAAAAAAATTAATAAGAAAGAGGCATCTGTTCTTTTATAAAACCAATTTTTTCTATTTTGCGGTGATTAATCACAAATCCCGGCCCCTGGCCATATGGAAAAACAGTTTATGAACAGGAAAATTACTCTTATAACCATTATATCACTGTTGCTTTCGTCATTTGCTTTCATGCAATTCTTTACCTCCACCGCCTCCGATATAGAAAGCCGGCCTGAACAGGAAACGGATAATAACGAAGAAAGAGAAAAAGATAATTATCCGGAGATTGAGGGAATAATTAGTGAATATGATAAAGCCATAACTGAAGAAATACAAAATTCAGGAACAGTAGGCTCAGCAATCGCTATAGTTTATAAAGATCAAATTGCATTTTTAAAATGCTTCGGGGTCAGGAGAGCAGGAGAAGACAATCCGGTTGATGAAAATACAATTTTTCGCCTGGCATCAGTCTCAAAAACTATTACCGGTGTATTGGCAGGGATGTTAACCTCTGAGAATGTAATAGGGCTTGATGATAAAGTTGCTGATTACATCCCCGGGTTCAGGCTTAAAAGCAGTGAGTGTTCCAGAGAGCTTACACTGCGTAATATATTAAGCCATACTTCAGGCCTGGCGCCTCATGCTTACGACAATCTTGCTGAAGACAAGATGCCACTAAATAATATAATTAAAGTACTTGACAGAGTTAATATATCGTCAAAACCGGGAAAAATTTACAGCTATCAAAATGTGATGTTTAGTCTTATCGACCCGGTAATAGAGGCAAAAACCTTAAAAAGTTACTCTGAATTAGTAAGGGAGAAAGTATTTATTCCTTTCGGCATGGCCAATGCATCGACTGATTTTCAATCATTTAAAAACAATAACAATAAAGCATTTCCCCATGTTATGAGGAATGGCTGCTATACTCCTGTAAGGCTGAACGACAGGTACTATTGTACTGCACCGGCAGCCGGTGTCAACGCCAGCATTTCTGACATGGCAAATTTTCTGCTGGCACTGCTTGACACAGAAAAAAATGAATCCGTCAGCAAAATTCACCAAACGGTCTTCACACCTCAGGTGGTTACGGGAGGCAAAATGAGAAACTGGGACAATATCGATTCCAGGCACTATGCCATCGGATGGAGGATTATAGGATACCAGGGCCGTGAAGTAGCTTACCATGGCGGATATGTCCAGGGATACCGTGCTGAAATTGCATTATGCAGAAATGAAAAAGCGGGTATCGTATACCTGTCCAATTCTCCCCATTTAGTTGCATCCAAATGCATCCCCGCTTTTCTGAACCTGTTTTTCAACTATCTTGATAATAACCCGAACCCGGTATTTACATCAATAGACGAAACTGCTGCCCCCCAAAAACTCTCTCAATAGTGAGGTTGGCGGAATCTCTTCATCTTCAATGGGTTTGAAGTAGGACAAAAATTTAAGAAGCCTCATCGCCTCCATAAATTCAGGCTGATTTTCCAGTACCTGTTTTAGCAGTGGATCAGCATACTTCTTAAGTACACCCAGTTCATAAAGAGTTGCAGAATTGAACATTACATCAGCATTTTCCTGGAAAGGAAAAATATTCCTCTCTTCTCCCCTTCTCACGGAAGGCCAGCGTTTTATTGTATCGACAGCTCTATAACCCCTGTATTTACTGTCACGTATGATCCTCCTGATTAATCTGTTATCAGAAGTAGAAATATAAGTTTGCTCATCTATTGAGATCTGAGTCAGGGCAGATATAAATATTTTATATGTCTGTCTGTTATTTATACGTGTCAGAAGACGGGGATTCATTCCGTGTATCCCCTCAACAATCAAAATATCTCCTTTCTTTAGCTGTAACCTGGCCCCGTTCATATACCTCTTGCCCCGGTTAAAGTCAAATTTTGGCAAACGAACCTCCAGTCCCTCTATAAGTTCTGCCAGTTGTTCATTGAAAAAATCAATATCCACAGCCTCAAGAGCTTCAAAATCGTGATTGCCATTTTCATCGACCGGAGTATGCTTACGGTCTACAAAATAATCATCCAGAGATATCTGATATGGTCTTAAACCGTTGACTGCCAATTGCACACCCAGTCTTTTGCTGAACGTTGTTTTTCCTGAAGCTGACGGACCGGCAACAAGAACCACCCTTATATCACCGTTTTTTTCATGTATAAGGTTCGCAATTTCGGCAATCCTCTTCTCATGAAGCGCTTCAGAAATTTTTATTATATACCCTCCCTGTTTATTAAGGGTAAATTCATTCAGATGGGATATTGTAGACACATTCAGTATCTGGGCCCAGTCTTTATGTTCTTCATAGATTTCGAAAAGTTTATTTTGAGTTGTTACCTCAGGCAACCTGTCAAAGTTTTCGGGATCGGGAACCCTCAGCAGCAGCCCGTCAAAATATTTTATAAGTCCGAAGTTCGACAGGTAACCCGTTGACGGAAGAAGGTGGCCGTAGAAATAGTTACCCAGGTCTTTTAAAAAATATAAGCTGGAATACAGGTGCCCCTGTTGTTCGAACAGCCTCGCCTTTTCACTCAAACCTTTATCAGCAAGATATCTGACAGCATTTTCCGAAAGCAATCCCTTTTTAACAAATGGAATATCCTGATTTATCAGACTCTGCATTTCTGTCTTTATCATTTCAATATCGTCTTCTGTAATCTCTCTGTCAAGGTCTGATAATTCACAAAAATAACCGTTGGAAATCCCTTTGGAAATTCTGAGGGTTACTCCGGGAATTATCTTGTCTATCGCAGCATACATCACAAAGATCAGACTCCGGAAATACATCTTGATACCATCAGGGTGTGAAACGTCGAAAAATTCTATGTGCTTTGGCTTAACGATACAAAAAGAGAGTTCGCGAACCTGGTTGTTGACCATGGCACCGCAAATAAAATTATCCATTTTGATGTTCAGGTCCCGGCTTATCTCATTCAGGGAAGTGCCAAGCGGATAATTGTGTTTTGACCGGGTATTCCGGCAATAGATTTCTACCTGCTTCATTATATTTTATTTTTAAGTTCTTTTTTCAGAAATTGGGCTGTATATGAGTTTGGGTAACTTACTATCTCTTCTGGTGTGCCTGAACAAACAATTTCACCTCCCTGTTTCCCGCCCTCGGGACCCATGTCTATTATGTAATCAGCTGTTTTTATTACATCCATGTTGTGTTCAATTACTATCACTGTATTTCCTTTACCAACCAACCTGTTAAGTACATCAAGCAGCACACGTATATCTTCAAAATGAAGTCCGGTAGTAGGTTCATCAAGAATATAAAGCGTCCTTCCTGTATCATGACGGCTAAGTTCTGCTGCCAGCTTGACTCTCTGTGCTTCTCCGCCGGATAAGGTAGTCGATGACTGTCCGAGGGTAAGGTATCCCAATCCGACTTCCTGCAAGGTCTTTAATTTCTTAACAATTGAAGTAATATTTTCAAAAAAGCCGACACCCTGATTGATAGTCATCTCCAGAACGTCACTTATAGATTTACCTTTAAACCTTATCTCCAGGGTTTCCCTGTTATACCTTTTGCCATTACATCTGTCACAATGC
>JAAYJR010000087.1 GCA_012522835.1 Bacteroidales bacterium | reverse complement strand
GGCAATTGAATTGCTAGAATCATATGTGAATTCATTTTCGGGATTATCAGAAATTCAGAAAATGAATTTTCAAATTAAGAAAGAGCATTCTGTTCGTGTTGCATATAATGCAATTCAGCTGGTGCATAGTTCAGGTATTGATAGCATTGAAGAAGAAGTGGTTTTCACTGCCGGGCTTTACCATGATATAGGCCGGTTCAGACAGCTTGTTGAATACAATACTTTTGATGATGATAACTCTACCGATCACGGTGATTATTCGGTTGAGGTACTGCAGGAGAAAGGGTTTATAAGCAACATGGATCCTGAATGGCAGGAACTTATATTTAAAATCATTAAGCTTCACAATAAGTTTGAAATTCCCAAAAAGCTAACAGACAAAGAGTTGCTGTATGCAAAGATATTGCGTGATTCTGATAAGCTGGATATTTATAAAGTTTTGACGGATTATTATATCGATACTTCAAAAGATCCCAACCATACTCTTACATGGGAATTGCCCAAAGGTACTTATGTATCACCTGAAGTTGCAAGGGATATACTTGCCGAGAAGCTGGTTTCAAAAAGTAAAGTTAAGAGTGAGGTTGATATTAAAATATTACAGCTATCATGGGTTTATGATCTGAATTTCAGGTCCTCTTTTGAAATTTTACTACACAACAGGTATCTCGAAAAAATTTACGGAAGTTTACCAAAGAATGATTTGATAATACAGATTTACAGGAAGATCAAGGTATATGCAGAAAATAAGCTGTTGGAGAAGAAGGGGTGACATTAAACAAGCCGGTGACGGGCCGCTGGTTTAGGATAGTGCTTTGATGAAGCGGACAGTTTGTTTCAGGGCCTTATTCAGCCCGTTCACTGAAGTGAACAGAAAAAGATAGCACTATGATGAAATGGGCTGATTTGTATCAAACTGTTTTAAAGAATACTAAAATTAAGCAAACTGTTTGTTCAGTGCTATATTTTTTACCATTGGCTCAAGCCAACGGATTTTGAAATAATATTCTTATTTTTACAGAACATTATTTCCCAATGCGGTTGATAGCTGCGATATTTTCTTGAATATGAAGAATTTCCTGTTAATTGGTGCAGCCGGCTATATTGCCCCGCGCCATCTTAAGGCTATAAAAGAGACAGGCAACAGTCTTATTGCCGCCCTTGACCCGTACGACGGGGTAGGTATTTTGGACAGTTATTTTCCTGAAGCCGATTTTTTCACTGAATTTGAGAGGTTTGACAGGCATGTAGACAAACTTCGGAGAAAAGGCATAAAACCTGATTATGTAAGTATCTGCTCTCCTAACTTTCTGCACGATTCCCATATTCGCTTTGGGCTTCGCACAGGGGCAGATGTTATCTGCGAAAAACCTGTAGTACTGAATCCATGGAATGTGGAAGCCCTGAGGGAGATAGAAAAGGAGAGCGGAAGGAATATTTACAATATTTTGCAGTTAAGGCTTCATCCGGGTATTGTTGAATTAAAAAATAAAATAGATAAAGGCGATCCCGGCAAGATTTATGATATTGATCTGGCATATATAACCTCTCGGGGACACTGGTATTATACAAGCTGGAAAGGTGATATTACCAAGTCGGGTGGAGTAGCCACTAACATAGGGATTCATTTTTTTGATATGCTAACCTGGATTTTCGGTGAAATCCGTGAGAACATAGTCCATCTTCACGAACACGACAGGGCAGCCGGTTTTATGCAATTGGATAAAGCCAGGGT
>JAAYJR010000578.1 GCA_012522835.1 Bacteroidales bacterium | reverse complement strand
GTGAGTTGCCGCTATTTTGAAAACCATTTATATCAGCTTTCGCTTTTTCATTCAGTTCAACATTTTCTCTTTCCATTAAAGCAACATTACCAACCGCTAATCTTCGACCATTCACATTAGCTACGATCCCGCCGCCTTTGACAACTTCTGTGTTTTCAACTGGTGAAAATGTGGTTTCACCAATTTCCTCTAATACTGCTTTTGCCAAGGGGTGATCTGATTCACGTTCAACACTGGCCAGATATCCCAATGCTTCTTCAAGGTCGTCTCCATAGTATTCTTTTACTGCCACCGATGGGTTTCCGACCGTTAATGTGCCGGTTTTATCAAATACCATTGTATCCAATCTGCTAAAATCACTAATCACTTCACTGCCTTTCAGCAGGACACCATGGCGTGCTCCATTTCCGATACCAGCAACATTGGATACGGGAACACCGATCACTAAAGCTCCCGGACACCCAAGGACCAGGATTGTAATGGCTAATTCAAAATCTTTGGATAACAACCAGACGATAAAGCCTAAAACCAGCACCGCCGGTGTATAGTATTTCGAGAAGCGGTCGATGAAGCGTTCGGCTTCTGATTTTGAGTCTTGTGCTTCTTCGACCAATTCGATGATCTTACCAAAAGTTGTGTCTTCGCCGACTCGGTCAGCGACAATTTGAATAGTTCCATTATCTAATATCGTACCTGCAAATACATTTGAACCTTTTTCCTTGCCAACAGGCAGCGATTCTCCTGTAATACTTGCTTCATTAATACTGCCTTCACCAGTTAAAACCGTGCCATCAACCGGAACTTTTGCCCCGGTTTTAACCAGTAAAACATCACCTACATCAACTTCATCCACTTCAACTTCTTCAAATTCACCATTTTCCATTTGTTTTAGTGCACTTTCCGGCGCCATTTCGGTTAATTCTTTTATGGCTGATCGCGTTTTATTTAAGGTACGCTGCTCTAAAAAAGCGCCGAATAAGAATAGAAATGTAACGATTGCGGACTCTTCATAATTCTGAATTATAAACGCACCCGCAACTGCTATGGTAACCAATACATCAATACTCACTACTTTAACTTTTAAAGCCTGATAGGCTTGAATAGCAATAGGTGCTGCACCTAAGACAGACGCAATGATCAAGGACCAAATAAAGAGGTCCATATTATCCATTGTCCACTTGCTCAAAAATCCAACTGCAATCAAAATGCCGCTAAATAGTGTAATCTTGTTTTTATTACTTAAAATAAGCCGTTGCATGCCCCCGACCCCTTTTACTACTTTTTATTTTTCATTTAGAAAAGCCTGATTTCGGCAAAGAATTTAGGATTAAGAAAAGACATTCCTCTCCTCTGCTCTAGCTTTGTCTATTTAACAAAACTAATTACTATAAAGAGAAGAGGAAAGTCTGTTTAAGCTTTATAAGCTTCATCTAATTCAGCCAGCATATTATAGACCGCTTCATAGCTTTCACATACATCACCCGGTACTTTGTAGTTATTGGTAATTTCACGTAACTTGGCAAATTCTACGTTTAACTCAGGCTGTTCTGCCCCTGCTGCTTTGATTTTCTTGCTGATCGTATCAAATAATCTGCGAACTTCATGGAATTCTGCATGATTACCTCCATGAACTCGGGCTACGATTGGCACAAATTGTTCCAATGTTTTAAAATGACGTTCCTTTATTTCATTAAATTGTTTTGACATATTTTCTCCCTCTTTCGTATTATTTTTATTAATTTATGTAGTTTTCATTTTATCAACAAGTTTTCAAAATAAAATTGATTTAAGTCAAAATTTGCTGCAAAATTTTAATTTATAATACGATCTTTATCCCAGAAT
>JAAYJR010000583.1 GCA_012522835.1 Bacteroidales bacterium | reverse complement strand
TTTTTTTTACAACATTGTGAACATTTCGGTATCATTAATGTTCAAATATAAGACAAAAAAGTATTTTTTATGAATTGTTGATCAGATAAATGAGGTTAAGTAATTACAAAATTTCAAACAGATGAAAAAGTTAGTTTTGTTTTTAATGGTTTCTGTCTTTGTCCCGTTGATGGTATTTTCAATTGGGATTGGCAGTAAGGCGACCCTGACTGACGTTAAGATGCTGGATATATCCGGTAAAAGAGTGTCTTTAACTGATGCAGCACTGGAGAATGGACTTTTGGTAATTTTTTCAAGTAATACATGTCCGTTTGTTATGCAGTGGGAAGGGAGGTACACTGAGTTAAAATCCTGGGCAGATAAGCATAAGGTCGGCATGATAGTATTGAATTCAAACTATCAAAATCGTAATGATGTTGATTCTTATGCAAGGATGCAGGAACATGCAAAAGCTAAAAACTACAATTTTTATTATGTAGTAGATGAGGAAAGTAAAATAGCCAATGCCTTTGGTGGACAAACGACTCCGCATGTTTTTTTATTTGATCAGGATATGACTCTTGTCTACAAGGGTGCTGTTGATGATAATTACAAAAATGCCGGAGAGGTAAAACAGGCCTATGTTAAGGATGCAATTGCCAGTATGGTAAAAGGCGAAAAAATTGAAATTGCAGAGACCAGGCCGTTGGGGTGCAGTATTAAAAGGAAGGCTGATTGATTCAGGTTATTCTTCCTGAATTAAAAAAGCTGAAATTTACCTTTCCATATTTACGGATCTCGCAGAAATTTTGAATTTTGGAAAAATCATAATTACGGGGATGTTCCAAAATCATAATCCCCTTTTCATTTAATATTTCAGAATTCAGAATTAGTGCTGGTAATTCATTTATCTTTTCCATGTCAAATGGAGGGTCAATGAAAATAATATCAAATACGGATTTGCAATTTTTAATGAATTTGAATACATCATCCCTGTAAATAAATGCATTTTGGATATCCAGTTTAGCTATAACTCCCTTTATAAAGCGGATATGCTTTTCATTAATATCAACAAAGGTGACTTCATTTGCCCCACGGCTGATAAACTCATATCCAATGCTACCGGTACCTGAAAAAAGATCGAGTATTTTCATCCCTTCAAAATCATACCGGTTTGCAAGGATATTGAAAAGTGCCTCTTTTGCCAGATCAGTTGTAGGGCGGGCTGTAAATTTTTTATTTGGATTAAAAATGCGTCCTCTATATTTGCCACCTATAATTCGCATTTTCAAACTATTGTATTAAAACGGTGCATGGGATTAATAAAAATTTCAGGATCGAAGGTTACCTGAGGCTTGATTATGGAAACTTTTCCTGCGTGGCGGTTCAGCTTATTGTATATTTCATCGTAAGCCTCAATTTCCCCTGCTAAAATGATTTCAGTATCCTTGTAACTAATATTATTGATATTTAAAAGTGACAAGACATAAAAAGTTACATCATCTGCATTAGTAAAGTTATAACAGTTCACAGACTTAAGTTCCCGGTTGCTGTATAATATATGGCAGAAGCTGTTATTGTCAAAATATAGGGCCATGATCACATTGTTATCCTCCAGATATGGTTGTATCTTTTGGTTCAATACTGTTGCAGGATGGATAAGTTGAAATTCAGAAAATTTTTGGCCGGCTTCTTTCAGGAACTGTTCAGGGACAGAAAAGACCAGATTACACCTGTTTTCAGTCCAATAGTTATCGTGTGAGGTATAACCGTTTTGTTTGCCAAAAATCAGATTTATTATATCATCTTGTTTGTCATAGTCGTAGAAATCACCCGGCACAACAGTCATTTTACCTGTAAAATACACTATCCGTGTTTCAGCGAAAGGTTTTTCAAAAAAATCCCGGTCTGACAACCATTCACTAAACCTTCGGCCAAGAAATTTATCGGCGCTTATTTTCACGGGGAACTTTTCTAATGCCAAAAGCTGGTTATTATGGATAACAGAAAAATAAAATCCATCCAGGCTTACCTGGATGGATAAAATATATTCTTGTGTGTGATTTAAATCGAAAGCCTTATCTGCTATGAGTTCAGACATTCTTATTATTCCCAGTTTCCGGCATTATTAACAGTTTCAGTCAGAGAACCAACTTTTAATCCCGGATATTTTTCATTCAATCTGTTTGTTTCATTCAGATTTATAACGTATTGCCGGTCAAGTCCTCTTAAAACAATGTTATTATGTGCCCTGGCTTCAAATACAGGTACTTTAATACCAGACCCAGTTGTAATGACATTTGCCCCCAGGTTAAACTCAGCAACTGTATCAGGTACCGGAACATATTTAAGCTGTTCAGGATTGAAGGATGGGTTAAAAACTGATTCCAAAACGCTTACTCTTACTGTATCGCGGATCAGCAATCCCAGACTTATGGCTTTTCTTTCTGTGATACCGGCTTCAATCATACTGTCGGTTAATTCACCTACTTTCCGAACATTCCTGACAGAGTCAGTTTTTACAAAATCTATCAGAGTATCCCAACTGCCTGTGAACCTTCCATACACATCTTTATATGCCAACTGGGCTTTCCTGATATCTTTCAGCCTTTGAATTGTAGCATCATATCTGGCAGCCTTTGCTTTTTCGAAATCGATTGGGTCCTGAATGCTCTTATAGATTAAGTAAGCAAGCCCGATCGCAACAATTACTAGTAAAATCTGAATAACAGTTCTCATTTCTATATTTTTAATATGTTTATCAACGAATGATTGCAAATTTATAAAAAAAAATAAATTACCTTAACTAAAGGATTGTTATTTTAGCAGGTATGATAAAAAATCATATTAAAAGCTTATTAATTAAAAATTTAAATTTTACCCCTACGCAAGGTCAGGCATTGTTAATAGAGGGATTATCAGAATTTATACCATCAAACGACAGTAAAGAGGTCATTCTAATCAAAGGATTTGCCGGGACGGGTAAGACAACAGTGATCAGTGCAATATATCAAACCCTTGTATCCCTGGATATACAGCCTGTACTTATGGCCCCAACCGGCAGGGCGGCAAAGGTTATGGCAGGTTATACAGGGATGCCTGCATATACTATTCATAAAATAATTTACAGACAAAAATCATCATCTGACGGAACGGGAAGTTTTGTAATTGATAAAAATTTTTATAAAAATACTTTTTTTATTGTTGATGAGGCATCTATGATATCAAATGAAAACAGTGAGAACTCTGTTTTTGGAAGCGGACGGTTGCTGGACGATATGGTTGAATTTGTATTTTCTGGTGTAAACTGCAGGCTTATTCTTACTGGTGATACAGCTCAGTTGCCTCCGGTAGGAATTAGTGTGAGTCCGGCTCTGGACTCCCTTACCCTGAAACAATACGGACTGACAATAAAGGAATATATACTTACCGATGTTGTGCGACAGGCCGAAGGTTCCGGAATATTATCGTGTGCCACCTTAATAAGAAGGCAAATTGAAAATGCTGGGAATTACGGATTCTTTAATCTGCAGATTGAGTCATTTGCTGATGTTAAGAGGATTTCAGGAGTTGACCTCACAGAATACCTGACATCATGCTACGACAGATATGGTCTGTTTGAAACAACTGTGGTAACCCGGTCAAACAAAAGGGCAAATTTATTTAACAAGGGTATCAGAAGTACTATTTTGTACAGAGAAAATGAAATAGAGAGGGGTGATATCCTGATGGTTGTGAAAAATAATTACTATTGGAACAGTGATGCGCCCGGACTTGATTTTATAGCTAACGGCGATATTGCAGAGGTAATTTCAATTAATAATTACGAAGAGTTGTATGGTTTTCGTTTTGCGAATGTTCAATTACGGTTTATTGATTATGACAATATTGAGCTGGGTTGTAAAATTTTTCTTGATACCCTGTATACTGAAACTGCTTCTATGACATCCGGACAACACAGACAGCTTTTTGATGCTGTTGCCGAAGATTACACAGAGTATAAAAATAAACGGCAAAGGTGGGATAAGATAAAGCAAAATCCATATTTTAATGCCCTTCAGGTAAAGTTTGCTTACGCCCTTACTTGTCATAAAGCCCAGGGTGGCCAGTGGAAAGCGGTCTTTATTGATCATGGTTATCTGGTTGAAGAGATGTTGGACCATGAATATTACCGGTGGCTTTATACTGCATTTACACGGTCGGCAGAAAGATTATTTCTGGTAAATTTCAATTCGAAATTTTTTGAATTTCCTGTATAGATATATTAATGTGAAATTTTAAAAGTTTGTCCGTCAACGGCAGCCTCTGTTTCCGGGAAAACTTTTCTTGCCTCCTGCAGGAATATTTCTGTCTCTTTATACCGGGCAGAAAAATGGCCCAGAATAAGTTTCCCTGCATTAGCGGCCTGTGCAATTTTTGCGGCATCCAGTGCGGTGGAGTGCAGGGTGTTTACTGCCCACTCTTTCAGCTCTTCCGTAAAAGTGGATTCGTGATAGAGCAGATCAACATTTTTAATTGTATTCACAATTTCCGGATAATAGGCTGTGTCAGAACAAAAGGCATACGATCTGGGTGGCAGGGGAGGAGTTGTCAACTGACTGTTGGGAATGATCATGCCATCATCAGTAACAAAGTCAGCTCCTTTCTTGATCTTTTTAATATCTGCAACCGGAATTTTATACAGCTCTATATATTCCTTAATCATATTGGATTCCCTCTCTCTTTCCCTAAACAGAAATCCGCAGCATGGTATGCTGTGCTTCAGGGGGAAAGAGTAAACCTCTACCTTATCATCAAAGAAGATCTTTTCAGGCGTTTTAAAATTTAAGGGGTGGAAAATTATTTTGAATTGCAACTCTTTTTTTAAAAAATCCAGTTGCGGCTGGATCAACTCTTTCAGTTGAGAATGCGAATAGATGTGTATATCATTATGAATACCCAGCAGGTTAAAAGATGATATCATTCCAATTAAACCATAATAATGATCACCATGCAAATGTGAAATCAGGATATGCCTTATCTTGCCGAATCCGATTTTTTGTCGTCTAATCTGTATCTGGGTACCCTCTCCGCAATCTGTTAAAAAGTACCGCCCACGTGCATTTATCACCTGGGCGGTAGGGTATCTGTCAGATGTTGGAGTGGCAGAGCTGCTTCCTAAAATTGTAACTTCAAAGGGCATTTTCTGCTTAAAGTTTCATCTTTTTCTCCAAAAGACTTTCCGCTTCCTCAACAGTTTTAGTGATCAATAATACTGTATGGAGCATTGATATCCTGATCAGGTAGTCCACATCAGGTTGTAGTCCGCAAATAATAAATGTGCCTATAGAATTTTCACATAAGCGGTTACCTACAAGTATTGTCCTTAAGCCTGTTGAATCGCAGTATGTGCACTTCGTCAGGTCAAGTACAATATTCTTTTCCCCACTGTTATTAAGAAATACCAATTCTGCTTTTAAGTCACCTGCAGAATTGATATCTAACCTTTCAGTGTTGACCCTGACAAGAGTGTAATTTTCTTTTTTTTGAATTTCAGATGCCATGAAACAATTTACGAAAAACCTTTGAAAAAATTATTAACCGATCGGGAATTATTTATTTTTTTTCTCTTTTTCTTCCATCTTTGTTTTTAGTGCAGCCAGTTCGGTTATATCTCCGAGAGTAGTTTTTTCAATGTTATCATTTACTGTTTGTACATTTTTCCTTCCGGCACGTGATGCTTTCCGTTTTGTTGTGTTCTCGGCACGTTTAACATCTTCGTAAATTCTTGAATGAGAAACTATTATTCGTTTTGCAGATTTATTAAATTCTATTACTTTGAAATCAAGTTTTTCATCTTGTTTTGCCTGTGTGCCATCCTCTTTAACAAGGTGGCGTGGTGTGGCAAATCCTTCAACTCCGTATGGCAGGGCAATCACTGCACCTTTATCCATGAGGTCAATCACTGTTCCTTCATGGATAGAATCGGTGGTAAATATAGTTTCGAACACTTCCCATGGATTTTCTTCCAGCTGCTTATGTCCAAGACTCAGTCTCCTGTTTTCTGAGTCGATATCCAGGACTACGACTTCAATTTCCTCGCCAACTGAGGTAAACTCTGACGGATGTTTGATTTTTTTCGTCCAGCTCAGATCAGAAATATGGATCAGTCCGTCAACTCCTTCGGTTATCTCTACAAATACTCCGAAATTGGTAAAGTTCCGGACAATTGCTTTATGTTTAGTGCCGACTCCGTAAAGTTCATCAATTTTTCCCCATGGATCCTCTTTAAGCTGCTTCATGCCTAATGACATTTTGCGCTCTTCACGGTCAAGGGTCAGGATAACAGCCTCCACCTCCTGGTTAACTTTCAGAAAATCCTGAGCACTGCGGAGATGCTGGCTCCATGACATTTCTGAAACATGTATAAGCCCTTCAACTCCCGGAGCAATTTCAACAAATGCACCATAATCAGCTAATACAACTACTTTACCTTTAACTTTGTCCCCGACTTTAAGATTTTCATCAAGCTTATCCCATGGATGTGGTGTAAGTTGCTTTAATCCAAGTGCAATACGTTTTTTGTCATCATCGAAGTCAAGTATTACCACATTTAATTTCTGGTCAAGCTCAACTATTTCACTCGGATGAGATATACGGCCCCATGACAAGTCTGTTATATGTATCAATCCGTCTACTCCGCCAAGGTCCATAAACACTCCGTATGATGTAATATTTTTAACAGTACCTTCAAGTACCTGTCCTTTTTCAAGCCTTGCAATGATCTCTTTTTTCTGCTGTTCCAGTTCTGCTTCAATAAGTGCTTTATGAGAAACTACTACGTTTTTGTATTCATGATTGATCTTAACAACCTTGAACTCCATGGTTTTATTAACAAAAACATCATAATCACGTATCGGTTTAACATCAATCTGAGATCCCGGAAGGAATGCTTCAATGCCAAAAACATCTACTATCATTCCACCTTTTGTACGGCACTTGATATAACCTTTAATAATTTCATCCTTTTCAAGCGCTTCGTTTACGCGTTCCCACGACCTGGTTGCCCTGGCTTTTTTGTGAGAAAGGATCATCTGTCCCTTCTTATCTTCCAGGCTTTCGATATATACATCTACTTTATCACCAACTTTAAGGTCAGGGTTATATCTGAATTCGTTCAGGCTTACAATTCCATCTGATTTGTAGCCTATGTCAACGACAACTTCGCGCTTGCTCAATGCTATTACGGTACCTTCGAGTACCTCTTTTTCTGTAACGGTGTTCAGGGTGTCGTTATATAGCTCTTCAAGATCAGCCCTCTGCTTGGATGAGTATGATTCAACTGAATCTTCGAGACTTTCCCAATCGAATTCATCTGATGGGGCCTGATTGCTATCTTCAGCTGTTTCCTCAGGGGCTGACTGCTCGTCTTTGTCTGTTTCCTCTGAATCAGCAGATTCCCCTGCCTCTTCATTTTCTGCTTTTGCCTCCTCCGGCTCTTCATCGCCGGCCTCATCATCTGAAGCAACATCATCTTTCACCTCATTTTCTCCGTTTGGTTCAGTTTTTTCAGGTTCAGTGTTAGTTGCTTCTTCTTCAGCAGCGTCTTCTTTTTCAACAGTTTCCCCTGCATTGATCTGTTCCTGTTCAGGAGTAGCAGTTTCATCCGGATTTATATCTTTCTGATCTGCAGTTTCAATTTTCTTTTCAGTCATGTAATAAAAAATAAATTAATAAGTTAGACAATATATTTGTTATATAATCGCGCGCAAAAATATAACTTAATTCACTTAATTCAAAGGTTTTCATCATTTTATTTTT